>JBNJDC010000152.1:0-4237 GCA_051744565.1 bacterium | reverse complement strand
CAACACCCATATTCATCTTGATCATCACAACTGTCTTGAAGTGATTGTTCTTTTCGGGACAGCTTCCCGCTTGCAAAAGGTTGCTGATCAACTCACCAGCTTAAGGGGCGTAAAACACGGTAATCTCTCCCTGTCTACCACCGGAGAAAAAATATCCTGATTCCTTCACCCCAATAATATATTACCCCCTTTATATTTAAGATTTGAACAATTTTACAATTCTACAATGGAACATTTGTATAATTGTAGAATTGTCGAAACGTTGAAATGAGGGGGGATTTTTTCGGGGCGGCAGACTGGCTGGGCCGGGGGGATGGATAAATATTGTTTTGGGTATTAATATTCTTTTGTTGCAGGGAGGTTGAAAACTGATGTTCAGGGACTATGGAGAAGAATTTTTTCTGAAAAAAATTTAATTTCCGGTTATAATGAATAACAGGTAACTATTAATTTTAAGGGGGGTAAATATGAAGTTTCCGCGGTTAGTGGCGATGGTTTACCTGCAGAGCTGGAAAATTGAAGAATCGGGACATATTGGGGGGCCGTATCTTTTCCATTTTGATATTGCCAATCCTCGCCCTTCAATCAACAGTGCAACCCGGGAGCTGGTTGTTGAAAAGGAAGTCGGAGAGGAGATTGATTGGACTGACCGGCCTCTGCGCGAGCGGATGTTGTTTAAAGAAATTATTGAGGGACCGCATTCTATCGGGGTTTCCGTTGCGCCCACCTCAAGTACTTTTGCGGCGGGATTAACAGATTTAATCGGGCGGCTGGGCTCGGAATTTGTCTCCAATTTTCTCAATATGCGTTTTTATACCCTGAATCGGATGGTAGAAGTTGCCCAGGATGCCGGAGTTGGTAATATTGAACAATCACTGCAAAAATGTATTGCCGCCGGGAGCGAAGATTTGGCTCCTCTTGAACCGGTTGAAAAAGAGTTAAAAATTCCCCTGGTGACCCCCAATGCTTTGCGCAATCCCCGGCCGGAAAGACACCGGGTGGGTGAGGAATATGAAGATTTTTTAAAGGAATCTGGAGATAAAAACGGGTATATAAGTTTAAAAATTAAATTAACCGAACGATAGATGAGGTCGGCGTTGATGAAAAGACAGGCAAAAAAAATTATATTATTTATTGGTATAACGCTTTTAATCTCTATCACCGCAGTTAATTTTTCCCGGGCGGCTGAGGAAGAAGCCTGGGAGAAGATGCTGAGAATTTCTGCTTCCCTTACGGACGTATCTTCGGCTCATACGGATGAATACACGAATGTAACGGGAGTATCCACAGTAGAAGAGAAGACCAGCTGGCTGGTAGGTGTAAACGGTCGATTTAACCGTGATTATAAAAGTTGGAGTCAGAAATACCGTTTTGCAATGAATTATGGAAAAACGGATGATGAAGTAAGTGAAGATGATATCGATGCCAGCAGTATTTTCAGGTATAATTTTACCGAGATTGTACATGGCTATGGTAGTGCCCGGGTTCGTTCGGAGTTTGATACCTTTGGCCATCCGACTAAAGCATATGGAGCCACGGGACTGGGGGTTTATTTGTTTCAATCGGATAAATATGGTGAACTGGACTTGCGACTTGGTCCGCGGGGACAACGGGAATGGAATCCTTCTGTTGAACTTGAGGCTTATTACGAAGTAATTTCCGAGTATACAAAAAAACTTGAAGGTGGACGATTTACCTCCATGCTGGAGACATATGCGCCGGCGGAGGATGCTGAAAAATACACTGTTCGCTGGGACAACAAGCTGATTGCTTCTTTGAATAGCTGGTTGGATATAGAGTATAGTTTTTTACTTTATTACGAGGATGAAATTGGTGAGACCGCTACAAAAAACGTTTCCCATGTAAATATTGTTTATAATTTTTGGCCCTGAATATTAGGTGTTTAATTTATGCCCTGGTTAAAATCTGCGTTTGCTGGAATATGTAGTGCTGCAGCAATAACTGTTATTTTTGAATTATTAATTCTGAGTGGAATCTTTCCTGTAACCACGATGCCCATGGAACAATTATTAGTAGTTATCGGGTTGGAAATATCGTTTGTACCCTACATATTAAATTTAATTTTTGGGATATTCTGGTCGTTATTTTTAACTTATATTTTTAAGAATAATACCAATTTAAGCAGGGGACTCTTGCTTGGATTTATTATCTGGCTTGGTTTTATTTTTGTATTTTCTCCCCTTGTTGGCTGGGGGCTTCTGACCCGGGCCCGCGGAGAAACTGGCTGGTCGGCTGCAGTTTTTTCTCTGCTGATGCTGGCTTTATATCTGTTTTACGGAGGATTGCTGGGTTATTTAAACAACCGCTGGGTTTATTTTAAAACCGGGGTGGGCGAAGAAATCAGCAGTTACCGAGAATAACCCAAATTACTCTTAAATGTAGGTCTACTTGTACTAACCGGTTGACCGTGTGCGCATGTGTGATGTATGGTAAAGAGCAATAAAATTATTAAAAAAATAGAAATTATTAAGGAGGAGCAAAAGTATGGCAGTATCGGGTGATGAAGTTGATAAACTGGCCGAATTATCCCGGCTGAAATTATCAGAATCGGAACAGGAAGAGTTATCGGGGGACCTGGGAGAAATCCTGGAGTTCGCCGAAAAAATTAAGGAAGTTGATACCGAAGATGTTCCTCCTACCTATCATGCCCAGCCAATTGAAAACGTTATGCGTCCGGATGAACAGAGGACTTCACCGGATCCGGAACCGGTCCTGGAGCGTGCTCCCGCTCGTTCCGAGGATTATTTTGTTGTTCCCCGGGTGATTGAGGAATAATGAAGTTATATGAGCTTACGATACCTCAATTACGCCGCCGGCTGGATGAAGGCAAAATAACCGCGGAAGAGATTACTGAGTCCTGCCTGGAGCGGATCGACGAAGTTGAAGATGATGTCCAGGCTTTTGAACGAATTGACCGGGAAGAAGCCCTTCAGCAGGCCCGCCAGGTTGATAAAGAAGGGTATAATTCGCCCCTGGCGGGAATTCCGATTGCAATTAAAGATAACCTCAGCCGGGAAGGTTATTCCACAACCTGCAGTTCAAAGATACTGGAAGGTTACGTTGCTCCATATACGGCCACTGCTGTAAAAAAACTTGAGGAAGCGGGAGCAATTATTATTGGTAACACTAACATGGATGAGTTCGCCATGGGCTCGTCCACTGAAAATAGTGCCCACCAGACCACCCGTAATCCCCACGATTTAGATCGTGTTCCCGGTGGTTCCAGCGGGGGAAGCGCCGCTGCCGTGGCCGCCGGTGAAGTGCCCGGGGCCCTGGGTTCGGATACCGGGGGATCGGTCCGCCAGCCCGCTTCGCTGTGCGGAGTTGTAGGGGCAAAACCAACTTATGGCCGGGTGAGTCGCTACGGATTGATAGCATTTGCTTCTTCCCTCGATCAAATTGGCCCTCTTGCCCGTTCGGTCGAGGGGGCGGCAATGATAGGCCAGGTGATCAGCGGGGCGGATTCAGCCGATAGCACAGCCCTGAAGCAGCCGGTAGAAAATTATAGTGAAAATTTAAACACCTCCCCGGAAGAGTGGACGGTTGGCGTTCCGGGAGAATATTTTGGTGAAGGGATCCAACCGGAAGTTACTGAAAACCTTAAAAACCAGATAGAGAGTTTTGAAGAGGCCGGGGCCCGGGTAAAAGAAATCAGTCTGCCCCATACTGAATATGCGATTTCGGTATATTATATTATTGCCACGGCGGAAGCCAGTTCTAACCTGGCCCGTTATGACGGAGTTCGCTACGGTCACCGGGCGGAAAACTTTGAGAATATGATTGATATGTTTTCCCAGACCCGGGAAGAGGGATTTGGCGAAGAAGTTAAAAGAAGAATAATGCTGGGGACTTTTGTTCTTTCCAGCGGTTATTATGAGGCTTACTACGGAAAAGCCCAGAAGGTGCGCACCCTGATCAAGCGGGATTTTGAGGAAGCCTTTTCGGAATGTGATTTTTTAATTACTCCTACCTCTCCCGCACCGGCTTTTGAAATAGGCTCCCGGGTTGATGATCCGGTGGAGATGTACATGAGTGATATCTGCACAATTTCGGCCAACCTGGCCGGGATACCGGCTCTCTCTGTACCCTCCGGGGTGGATAGTGAAGGCTTACCCGTGGGAACGCAGTTGATTGGGCCCCAGCTTTCGGAAGAAACACTCTATAGCGCTGCTCGCCAGGTCGAGGAATTTTCGGAAGGCCCGCCGGCACCGGCAGC
>JBNJDC010000151.1:0-4293 GCA_051744565.1 bacterium | reverse complement strand
TTCCAGCCCCAGCCGGTAAAAACAACGGTTATGTGAGACAAGATTCCGGTTGGCCAGTTCCAATCCCAGGGCTACGGCAGGATACAACGGTTCAAGGGCCCTGTTCACCCGGTGGGAACCAATCTCTTTCACCCGGGCAAAGATCAGACCGCAGGCCCGGGCATCGGCAAGGGCCCGGTGGTGTTGGGCCAGATCAACCCCGAGATGGCGAGATACGGTTGCCAGATCATAGCCGGATAACCCGGGAAAAGCAGATTGAGCCTGGCGCATGCTATCTTTAAAATCAAAATTAAGACGTTTGCCCAGGTATTTTTTACCATGATAACGCAAAAAGGAGATGTCAAACCCCGCATTGTGAGCTACCAAAAAATCATCCCCACAAAACTTCACAAACTGGCGGAGTGCTTCTTCCGGCGGCGGAGCCGATTGTAAATCCCGCGGATTAATACCGGTAATTTCCTCTACTTTCCCCGGGATTTCATCAACGGAATGAACAAATTTTTCAAACTCTTCAACCGGCTGGCCCCGTTTAAACTTCACCGCACCAATCTCAATAATTTCCGAATTTCCCGGACTGGTCCCCGTAGTTTCCAGGTCAACCGCAACAAAATCAGGCGGAACCTGGTGATAATATTTTCGCAATAAAACCTCGGAAAGCCAGAAAGCAAGCCCTGGGTTCCCCGGGGAAACCGAAAAATCGCCCGGCGTAATCATTGCGTCCACAAGTTCAGGATTCAAATGATAATCGGAACCAGCAATTGCCACAATTTTACCGGCGGCTAAATCTCTCGCCCCCGGTGGTGTTTCCCCAATAAAAACAACAGTTCCCGGGGAGTTGATTTCAACCGGCAGCTTTTTTCGACCGCGAAAATCGAAAGCTGTCAGCTCAGCAGTACCGCCTATTTTTTCTATTGTTTCCCGAAGTAAATTTGCCGCCGGAAAGTTTTCGACCTGCCGGCTGGAAACAAAAATATTAATTCCATCCCCGGCATTTATAGCTTCCAGAAGCACTTCCGCCGCCGGCTCCATCCCCTCCAGCCGGTAGGGGGAAGGCAAATGGGCAGGACGGGGATTCAAATAAGCAGAAGCCCGTTCGGGGGTATCATACCCCCGACAGGCCAGATAGCGAGCCAGGACAGAAGATATATCCAGCTCTCTCTTTAAGTTTTCAACAACAGATCCATCAACTTGCTTTTTGCCGATGGATACAGAATCCAGGTTCATACCATACTCCTGTCCCCTGTCCCCGGCTTATTCAATCAACAGGCATGTAAGCAATTAAATCACGGGCCAACCCTTTAAATTTAGATTTAGCTCTCTCGGTGGCTTCAATAACCTCTTCATGATCAAGAGGTTGATCCAGGATACCGGCCGCCATGTTTGTAATGCAGGAAAGACCCAGTACTCTCATCCCGGCGTGGTTGGCGGCAATAACTTCCGGAACAGTGGACATTCCGGCCATGTCCCCACCCCAGGTCCGATACATTTTAACTTCTGCCGGGGTTTCATAAGTGGGACCCATCGAGGCAACATAAACACCCTCGCGCAGGTCCAGTCCCCGATCCTCTGCTTTTTCACGGGCAAGATCTTTCAACCGGGGATCATAAGCATAGGTCATATCCACAAAACGGGGGCCAACGTCAGAATCGTTTTCTCCGATAAGCGGATTATTACCAAGGAAATTAATATGGTCGGTAATCAAAGCAATTTCACCGACGTCAAAATTTTCATTAACCGCTCCGGCAGCGTTGGTAACAATCATCTGCGAACAGCCCATTGCTTCCATAACCTGGACGGGAAAAACCAACTCCGAGATATCATGGCCTTCGTAGTAATGATATCTCCCCTGCATCAGATAGACGGAAGTTCCTTCCAGGCGGCCAAGAATAAGTTTCCCGGCATGACCTTCAACTTTTGATTCCAGAAAACCCGGAATCTCCTCGTAACCAATGGAAAAAGCCTCCTCAACTTCATCGCCCAGCTCACCCAGGCCGGAACCAAGAATCAAACCCAGCTCGGGCCGGATATCAGTTTTATCCTCCAGAAAATCAACGGCTTCACCAATACGCTCCGATAGATCAGTCATTTGACAAAAACCTCCACTTTGATATTAGATTTATTCTCAGGATATTCTACCAGGTTGGATTTTATCTCTTCACCGTCAACAATTATTTTATCAATTTCACCGGCCGGATCATCTTCCTGGAAAATTTTCACCTTCCAGGTGGTTCCCCGGTGAACTCTCTTTATTTCAGCTTCATCCCAGTGCGGGGGCAAGGAGGGATCAATACGCATCCCCTCCCAATCCGGGCGCACCCCCAGCAGGTGATCAACAACTCCCCTGTAAATCCAGGAAGCAGTGCCCGAAAGCCAGTGATAATTTCCTTCTCCAAAATCCGGCGAATCAGGGCCGGTAACATTCTGACAGAACACATAGGGCTCCAGGCGGTAGTGATCGGGATGTTCCCGGGCATGGTTGGTCGGACTAAGCTTCCGCAGCAGTTCAAACGCTTCCCGGTTTCGCCCCAGTTTAGCCAGGGCAATTATGGAAAAAGCGGCAGCATGGGAAAAAATTGACCCGTTTTCCTTTTTGCCGGGAATAAACTGCGTGATAACTCCTATTTCCGGATCAATTTCATCATAAGCGGGGGCAAAATACCTGTAGCCCCAGCGGGTATCAAGCTTCTCTTTAACAGCGTCGAAGGCCTTGTTAGCCCGATCTTCGGCGGCCACGTCACACAGAACAGCCCAGGTCTGAGTATTTAAAAATAGCTGGCCGTATTCATTTTCGGCACTGCCGATTTCACGGCCGTCGTCAGCAAAAGCCCGCAGATACCACTGACCGTCCCAGCACTTCTCGTTAATTACCTCTTTTAGTTCAGCGGCCGCATCTCTGTACTGATCAATTTTCTCCTCATAACCCTCAATACGTTCCAGAATTTCTATCGCCATCTTCAAGGAACCATGTAAAAACTGCCCGATCCAGACGGACTCGCCCTCTCCCTCCTGGCCAAGAGTATCCAGGGCATCGTTCCAGTCCCCGTAACGAATCAAGGGCAGGCCGCGCTCGCCCCGCTGGGTGAGCACATAATCAAGGCCTTCAATCATGTGGCGGACAACGGAAGCAGTTTTATCGGATTCAAGATATCCAACTTCTTCCTCAAGAAACTCCCAGTCGCCCGTCTCCCGCAGGTAGGACGAAAGGGCAAGCGGCACCCAGAGGGGATCATCGGCGTTGTCACTCCTGTCATAATCCCGGGCGCCCCGGGGGGTCCGGTGAGAATTCAATCCATTTTCAAAAGTAAAAGAAAGAATATGTTTTATTTTATCCCGGGCGGCCTCCTGGTCCAGCGGACTGATACCAAAAGATTCATGGCAGGCATCACGGAAACCGGTATAGCCCTGGGAAGAGTGCCAGAAAGAAGGTGACCGGCCAAACCAGGTGTTAATACTCACCTGGGCGGGCAACCAGGTGTTAACAATATGTTCCATATCTTCCGCCGGCAGACTAACCTGGACATCACTCGTCCGCTCACGCCAGTGGCGGCGGGTCCGTTTAAGGGCAGTTTCAGGGTAATCATCCTCCTGAATTTCCGCCCAGTCCCGGGTATCAACTTCTTCGCGAGGAACCACTCCCACAACGGAAGCAAAATTTTCAGTTTCACCGCCCGGCAGGGTAATTTTCCAATCTAAAGCCCCGACCGCATCTTCACCGTGAACCTCGTTTTGACCGAGCCGGCCGTATTCCAGGGCGGCAGGGTTGTGATAACTACGATAAGTACCAAAAAAGGAACTGCGGCTGGCTTCCCAGCTGGAAGGTTCTTTGGTGGCAGTTTTAAAGACAGCATAGGGCCACTGCTTTATCTCGCGTTCATTGTCCGTCTGGGTCTCCCAGTGGCGCTTTGTCCCCACCAGGACATCGTCGTCATCATGGTATGAGACATCCTTAAACAGCAGATCCCACTGGCGGTCGGTAGCGTCCCGGGCCGTGTTGCCCATCAACAACTCACAAACAGAAACCACGCGAAGATTTCTGTTTTTCTTGCCCTTATTTTCCATGGTAAGATACCAAATTTCATGGTTGGCATCGGGCGGAACAAAATAATTTATTGTCGTCTCTATATCTTCAAACAAAGACTGGATAGTGGTTACTCCCGGTTCATGAGTGGTGGTAAAATCTTCCAGCAATCCGGCCATCGGCACCCGGTTGGGCGACCAGGCAAACTGATGTTCCTCATCAACTATATAAAAGAAACGACCCGGACAGTCACGCTGAATTTCATTCATGCTCCG
>JBNJDC010000150.1:0-4303 GCA_051744565.1 bacterium | reverse complement strand
GCATAAGAAAGAACAACTTGAAGCTGTTATTAAACAGATTGTCAGAACTGCTCAACCGGAGAAAATTATATTATTTGGGTCTGCAGCCAAAAACACAGCCTCTGAAGGCAGTGATTTTGACTTACTGGTTTTGAAAAAAGGTGATGAAAACAACCAGCTGACGGGGGATATTTATGTTGATCTCCAGGGGATTAATCGTCCACCGGTAGATGTGGTTGTAATTTCTCCGGAGACTTTTGAAAAAAATAAAAATGTATTCGGCACTCTTCCCTACCAGGCTCACCGCGAAGGAAAAGTAGTATATATTAAAAATAATGAATAATGCTGTAAATTCCGTAGACTGGGCTACCAGCATTATCAAAAACTGAGTAATGGACAAATAGCAATAGTGCAAGTTAGTCGCTGGTCGGAAATTAGTCGAAGGTCGAAAGTCCTGGGGCATTGGTTGGTGATCAAAACCGGAAAAGCTGATGGCTCGTAGCTGAAAAATAACTTGAGCAACCGCAACTTGAAATCAGTTTGAAAGTGTGAAAGAGCCAGGTGTAAAGTTAGTTAATCAGTTTACTGGTTAGCCAGTTTGCCAGTTAATTACACCATCAAATTTAACATGGATTGCCGGTTTTTAGTGTGAAAGAGCCAGGTGTGAAAGTAACTGCGTAAGAGCAGAAAACAAATTCACAGGTTCGGTGTTACGGTATTCAGATTCAACCAGAAGAAAGGAACAAGAAACCAGTAACTGCTTTACTTCACTTCAAACCTGGCAGCCACCTGCTCGAGGTCGTCCACTGTCTTCTTCAGCGACTCGGCCTGGGAAGCCAGCTCGTCGCTGGATGAGGACGTCTCTTCTGCGCTGGCCGTGTTCTCCTCGGTTACCTGCTCCAGCTCGGTTACCGCCTTGTTTATCTCCTCGATCCCCGTGTTCTGCTCCTGGGCCGCCGAGGAAACTTCCTGGATCCTTTGCGATACTTCATTGACCTTCTCTATTATCTGATCAAGCGCTTCCTGCGAACCTTCCGCTATTTCCACTCCGCGGTCCGTTCGGTCGGCGCTCTTTTCTATAATTTCTCCAATATCATCGGCTGCATCCGCACTTCTCTGGGCAAGCTGGCGAACCTCGTCGGCAACTACCGCAAATCCCTCGCCGTGTTCGCCGGCATTGGCTGCCTCAACTGCTGCGTTCAGAGCCAGCAGATTCGTCTGGAAGGCAATGTCGTCAATAAGTTCGATGGCCTTGGAAATTTGTTCGCTATCCTCGTTTATCTGTTCCATCATCTCGGCCATCTCTTCCACCCGCTTGTCCCCCTTCTTGGCCGTCTGCACGGCTTCATCGGAAAGACGGTCGGCTTCCTGGGCATTGTCCGTGCTCTGGTCGACCATCGAAGCCATCTCTTCAACCGCCGATGATGTCTCCTCCAGCGAAGAGGACTGCTCCATCGCTCCTTCGGACAGGTCCTGGCTGGCTTTGTTCAGCTCCTGGGAAGCATCCGAAACTCCAAACGCTATCTCCCGGGTCTCCTCGACCGAGTTGCGGACCTGGCGAACAAATGTAGCAATGTTGTCCACCATCTGTGAGAAAGCACTTCCCAGTTGTCCCGGTATCTGCTCATCCAGGACATCAGCCGCCAGATTACCGTCGGCAATAAACCGGGCCTGCTTGGCCAATTTCTTCAGGTTGCCAACCATCCGCTGGAAGGAATTGCCACCGACCTTCTCCTCCAGGAGCGGATCGTCCAACTTACCGTCGGCAATCAGTTCCGCCTGGTCGGATAGGGTCTGCAGACCCTCAAGCATATCGTTGAAGGCTTCCGTTAGTTCTCCTATTTCATCCTTGGTCTTCGCCTTCAGCTTATCCTGCTCAAAATCTCCAGCCGCTACCTTGCGGGCACTTTCCAGGAGCCTGTTTGTCGGGCCGGTTATATCTCCGGTGATGTATACCGCAGCTCCAATCCCGATAATCAAGGCAACCACACTTGAAATAATCAACGTCCAGGTGGCCAGGCGCGCTGCGTAGTAAGCATTATCTACGCTGGCCTGTTTTTGTTGCTCTTCAATATGTTCAAGTTCAGAAATTATACCGCGTACTTTTTCCAGGTGCGCCTGGGTTTCTTCTTCATATATTTGCCTGGCTTCCGCAAGTGCTGCCTCGTTGTCAAATCCCCGATTATCATAAATCTCCAGTATTTTTTCAGCAGTATTATGTAACTTCTTGTGAGGTTCCTCAAACCGGGCAAAAGCCTCCTGAAATTCCTCGGTAGTATGGGCCAGTTCCTCGGAATCTTTAAGATCGTAATACCACTGGCCAATGGCACATTTAGTTGGATCAAGCTGGGCTTCAAATCTCTCTCCCAGTACAAACATGTCCGCCAGCTCATTGGTCCAGACAACGTGATCCACTTCTTTTTCGACTGTAAAGATGATCATTTCCATGCTTTCAATTGTTTCTTCTTCCGAAGCCTGCATGTTCCCGATCATAAAATAAGAAATTCCGGCCATCACAACCATCAAAACGAGAACAACTCCAAAACCAATGCCCAGCTTCTGACCAATCTTCATCACTAATCACCTTTCAAAAGTTTTATGAAACTCAATTAAATCAAATTAGATAGAGTTTAAATCAGTTTATAAAGATTTTATTAAAAATACAATTAAAATCAAACTTAACCTTTTAGTTTCATCAAATCGGATCGTGCTGGAACAACTATTGATTAACCGGCTGTTGATTGGTTCTATTTTTTCTTTGCCGGTAGGTGCGCACCAGGGCCGGAACATCGACTATCAGTCCCACGGAACCGTCACCAAGGATGGCTCCTCCGGATATTACATCCGCATCTTCCACTTCCCCTTTTCCAAGTTTTTTAATAACAACCTGCTCATGGGAAAATAATCTATCAACTCGCACCGCATACCGGCCCTCGTTGGACCGGACAATCACGAAAATTGTGCGCTTGTCCACGCTTTCATCAGGTTCAGCATTTTCCAGGACTTCTCCCGGATCAATCAGCGGAATAACCGTATCCCGGTAGCGGAGCATTCGCCCCTTATCCTGCATGTGTTTAATATCTCCCGATTCTGGATTTACCGATTCAACGACCTGGTTGACCGGGAATATCATTTTCTCCTCCCCAATCCTGGATATTAGCCCGTCAATTATAGCCACGGTCAACGGCAGTTCAACAATAAATTTAGTTCCTTCCCCGGGAGTGGAATCAATATCTATAGCCCCCCGCAGATCATCAATATGACTGGCGACAACGTCCATCCCCACCCCGCGGCCGCTAACATCGGAAACTTCTTCCGTCGTCGAAAATCCGGGATTAAATATCAAGCGATCTATTTCTGCGGGACTAAGGTTGTGTTCTTCATCAATTAACCCCTGCTCAATTGCTTTTGCCTCAATAGCATCCCGGGGCAGTCCTCCCCCGTCATCTTCAACTTCGATATATACGTTTCCGCTCTCGTGGTAGGCCCGGATATAAACTTGCCCCGTCGGTGACTTGCCGGCTTTTTTCCTTTCCTCGGGCGATTCAACCCCGTGGTCGATCGCATTCCTGAGCAAATGGACCAGGGGATCGTGCAGGGAATCAAGAACCGACTTATCTATTTCAGTATCCGCACCACTGATATTCAGGTCAATATCTTTATCAAGCTCCCGGGCAAGATCTCGAGCCACCCGGGGGAGTTTATTAAACTCTTTTTTCATCGGCAGCATCCTGAGGCCCATGGACCGGCGCTGGAGCTGATCCAGGATTTTATCCTGCTGGTTGAGCATATTCTCCATTTCATAATCAATTTGTCCATCAAGCTGGTCCCGCAGTCCGGAGTGCGAAATTACCAACTCGCCCACCAGGTCGACAATAGCGTCAATTTTGCTGAGCTCAATATTTATAGTTTCTTCGCCAACTTCTTCCCGCTCCCCGCCCTCTTCCTTCTGTTTTTCCAGGCTGGGGAAACTATCTATATCCTCTTCGCCATCACAGGCTTTATGCAAATCCTCTTTAAGCATAGCAATAAACTCACGGGAAAGCGGAATCTCCAGCTCCCGTTTTTCCTCGTCAACAGCTCTTTCCATTGCCACCAGTATTGCCCGCACGCTGTCCAGGGTGGCAAACATTAAATCCATCCAGCTGGCCGGAATATGGTCGGGTATATCATCCCGCCAGATCCCCAGCAAATCCTCGGCGGCATGGGTTAGCTCAGTGCAGGTTTCCAGGCCGCAAAAGCCAAACCCTCCCTTTAACGAGTGCATGCAACGAAAAAGTTCGTTCAGGGAATTTTCATCGGGATTGTCTTCAACTTCCACAAG
>JBNJDC010000149.1:0-4311 GCA_051744565.1 bacterium | reverse complement strand
AACCTCAACCTCTTTTTCCTTCAGCGTACCCGGTAAATAACAGGGTTTAATTTTATCTCCATCCGCCACGGCCAGCGAGTGCTGGATACAGTTTTCCAGTTCGCGAACATTCCCCGGCCAGTCAAACGATTCCAGCCGGCGGATGGCCTCCTGGGTAATTTTTTCAACCTCCGGATTGATATCCGGGGCATACTGGCGCAAAAAATAACTGGCCAGCGCAGGTATATCTTCTTTTCGCTTGCGCAGAGGAGGTAAGGTAATTTTCATAACGTTTAACCGGTAATATAAATCCTCTCGAAACTCCCCCGTCTCTATTGCTTCTTCCAGCTTTATATTGGTCGCTGCCAGGACCCGGGTATCAACCGTACGCGGTTTAGTTGACCCCAGGGGTGTAAACTCCTTGTGCTGGAGAAATCGCAGCAGTTTCGCCTGCATTTCGGGTGGTAAATTACCAATTTCATCCAGGAAAAGAGTCCCGCCGTCGGCCAGCTCAAACTTTCCCGTTTTGGACTCATAAGCTCCGGTGAAAGCACCTTTCTTGTGACCAAAAAGTTCACTCTCCATAATATTTTCCGGTAGTGTTCCACAGTCCACAACAACAAAATTGCCCGATCTGCGGGAACTTTCCCGGTGAATCCGCCGGGCAACAAGCTCCTTGCCCGTACCCGTCTCACCGCTGATCAAAACCGGCACATCCGCGTTTGTAATCGACTCCAGCCGGCTGTATATTTTTTCCATGGCCGGGGAATCTCCGACAATTTTATCCTCCCCCTGCCGGGATTCAATCTGCGACTGCAAAGCCTGGTTGCGGGCCCGAAGCTCCCGGTGTTCCAGTGCTCTCGCAATTTCCGCCTCCACTGTTTCCGGCGAAAAAGGTTTGGGCAGGTAGTTGAAGGCCCCCTGCTTCATTGCCTCGACAGCATTTTCTATTGAACCATGAGCAGTAATAACTATTGTTTCAGTCAACGGGGAATTTTCCTGCGTCCATTTCAACAACTCCATCCCGGAAATTTCTTCCATTTTTAAATCAGTAACCATAACCCTGATTGATTCCCGCTGCAGTACCTGCTGGGCCTCTTCCCCCGAAGAAACAGAGTATACACTGTATTCCTCCGTTTCCTGGAGAGTATCTTCAAGGGATTCGCGAATTAAATCCTCGTCGTCAACCACCAGAATCTTACTGTTCATCTTGATGTTCACCTCCTGACAGATCAACCGGGGAAATCGGCAGAATTACTGAGAAAACACTGCCTTCTCCCGGCGTGGATTCTACTTCTATTTCTCCGGAGTGTACTTCTATTAAGCTTTTGGAAATCGCAAGCCCCAACCCCGTCCCTTCTTTTTTTGTACTGAAGAACCTGTTAAAAGCTTCTTCCTGCTCTTCTTTGGAAATTCCTTCCCCGTAATCCCGGACAGATATCCGGATCTCACCTTCCCTGTTTTCACCGGTTATCTCAATTTTTCCGCCTCCCGGCTGGGCTTCAATCGCATTCTGAATCAAATTAACAAATACATTGCGCAGCTGTTCCACGTCCGCCTCGATTTTCTTAAGGTCAGGCAGATCATTTATTACCTCCACTTCACTTTCTTCCAGCCGGGGGTCGCAATGCTCAATTACATCGTTAATAAGCTGGTTTAGGTTCAATTTTTCAAACTTGGGCTCTCCGGCCCGGGTAAAGTTTAATAGTCCCTCAGTAATCCTCTGAATAGCCCGCAGGGCCTCCGAAATCTTCTCCACCGGTTTTTCCAGCTCAGGATTATCAGCCCGTCGCTTGAGCAGTCCAACATACATTTCCATTCCACCGAGAGGATTGCGTAGCTCGTGCACCACCGACGAGGCCATTTCTCCCATCATCTCCAGGGTTTCATTTATCTGTAACCTGCGCTGCAATTTTTCCCGCCGGGTCCGATCACGCAGCAATAATATTCGGTACTCGGTCCCTCCCACTTCCTGCCATTCAAATTCCAGATATCGACCCTCCGTTTCAATTAACCGGGCTGAACCACGAGGAGTTTCTTCAATAATTTCCCGGGGTAGACGTGATTTTATTTCTTCAAAATCATAATTCTGCCCCCCGGACGGCAGCTCCAGTAATTTCTTTGCCCTCGGATTTATCAGCTCTACCTTTTGCCGGTTGTTCACCACCAGTAATCCTTCATCAAGACTATTGAGAACGGTTGATAAAAATTCCCGCTGGCGCTTGAGTTCAGCGGTCGCTTTTTCAATTTTTTGACTTAATCTCTCCTGTTCTTCCTCCTTGCGCCGGCGCAGTGAATACTGGCGCAAAACTTCATTGATTCGGCTGCCGAACCGGTGGGCAATCAACCGGTGAAATGTTTTATACCGGGAAAATTTTTCAACTTTTAATACCAGTAAATAATATTCCTCTTCCAGCCCTTTCAAAGGCAGGGTTATCACGTTTTCCCACTCCCAGGCCACAAAAGGACTTTCCGGTCCCCGGAACCTGGTTTGGCCGGCAGAAATTGAATTTAATATTTCGCTAGCCTCAATAACCTGCAGGCCCCGGTCCGGGCCACTAATCAACCGGCAGCGTTCTTCTTCGGATTCATACCGGTATAGTGCAACATCACTGTAAGGTAATTGTTCCTCAACCCGGGATTTAACCCGTTCAAAAAGTTCTTCCTTATTTTCAGCCCCCTGCAGTTCAACTCCCAGGCGCTGAATTTTTTGCAAATAGTAATTGAGTCGATCAAGCCGGCGAACAAAATTTTCCAGCGGAATAAAGATTAACTGTATCCCAACCAGGGACAGAAATAAAATCCCTACCAAATATACAGCCTGCTCTTCCAGGTAAATATAGATAGATGAATAATAAGGGAAATGAAAAAGATAACTCCAGCCAATCAGAACTGCCGCAAGCACGAATCCACCCAGCCACTTGAGCAGTCGAAGACTCGGCAGGTCTTTAAACATTAATCAGCCAGCCGTCAGCTTTTTCTTGCCTCCGAGATAGGGACGAAGGGCATCGGGGATAACCACCGAACCGTCCTTCTGCTGATAATTTTCAAGCAATGCCAGCCAGCAACGGCCCACGGCAACCCCGCTTGCATTCAGTGTGTGGCAGTATTCGGCCTCCTGTCCTTCTTCCCGACGAAACTGAATCCCAGCCCGCCGGGCCTGAAAATCCTCGCAATTGCTGCAGGAGGATATCTCCCGGTAGCGACCCTGGGAAGGTATCCACACCTCAAGGTCATACGTCTTGGCCGCCGCAAAACCTGTATCGCCGGCGCAGAGGGTAACAACCCGGTAGGAGAGCTCCAGCTTATCCAGGATACTGCGGGCATCTCCCAGCAGTTCTTCGTGGGCTGCATAAGAAGCTTCCGGCTCCGTTATTTTTATCAACTCCACCTTGTTGAACTGATGCTGGCGCATCAATCCCCGGGTATCCCGCCCGTGAGCGCCGGCTTCCCGGCGGAAACAGGGCGTCCAGGCCGTCTTTTTCACGGGCAGTTCCTCATCCGCTAAAATTTCTTCGCGGTAAAGATTGATCAGGCTTACTTCGGCGGTGGGGATTAAATATAAACCATCTTCCCGGGTCTGGTACATATCCTCTTTAAACTTGGGCAGCTGCCCGGTACCCTCCATCACTTCCGGTTTGACAAGAACCGGCGTCATCACCTCTTCATATCCATTTTCTTCCGTCTGGACGTCCAGCATAAAATTTATCAGCGCCCTCTCCAGCCGGGCACCCGAGCGGTGGTAAACGCTGAACCGGCTCCCGGATAACTTACCGGCCTCCTGCGAACTATAAAGTCCAAGTTCTTTGCCCAGGTCCCAGTGGGGCCGGGGGTCAAAATCAAATTCCGGTTTTTTACCTGATTTTTCAACCAGTTTATTATCCTCTTCATCCTCGCCGGGCGGAACTTCATCATGCAAAATGTTCGGAACCCGCAACAGAAAATTATTAAGCTGTTCGTCAAGTTCCTCGCGCCGGGCGGACAGCTCCTGGATCTCCTCTTTTAACTCACTCATCTGGGCTATTAACTCTTCGGCTTCCTCATCTTCACCGGCAGCCTTGAGCTCACCAATCCGGCTGGATTCTTCATTTCTAATCCGCCGCTTGTCCTCCACCTGTTCAATAATTTCCCGACGCTCTTTGTCAATTTCCAGGGCCCTGTCCAGGTCCTCTATTGATTCGCCGCGTTTTTTTAGACTGGTTCGAATTGAATCCGCCTGTTCTCGCAACTGCCGGGGACTAAACATCGTTCTCGATTACTCCGCGGACAATCTCAAGTTTTTTCTCCAGGAGTTCCTCGTCTTCTGCTTCCATATTCAAACGCAGATAGGGC
>JBNJDC010000148.1:0-4336 GCA_051744565.1 bacterium | reverse complement strand
CAAATCGATAATGCCCCCACGGATTCAGCGGAAGCAGGCAATATTCTTGTGGTTGGAAATAACAGCTGCATGGTCCGCCTGGCCCGCGATTGTGCAAAATTCTATGTCGATGAATCCTGCGGATATTGTACTCCCGGCCGGGAGGGGTTAACCCAACTGAAAAACATTTTGAGTTTGCTGGTACAGGGAAAAAACGCTCAAATTAATGTTGGAGAAATGAAACAGCTCTGTGCTACTATCAACGGTAACTGTTACTGTTCCCATGGAAACCGTGGGGGGGTTTTCATTCACAAAATCCTCACCGGCTGGCCGGATGATTTTGCCAGACATTTAAATTCCGGGGAATGTGAAATCTGCAATGACTGAAATTATTGTGGACGACTCACCGGTGGAAGTTGATCAAAATAACAGCCTTCTTTTCGAACTGCGGCAAGCAGGATTTGACGTTCCCGGGTTATGTTTTCATCCCCGGTTAAACAATGCAGGTTCCTGCAGACTGTGTGCGGTGGAAATAAACGGGGAACTAAAATTTAGCTGTGAAACCACAATTGAGCCGGGCCTGGAAGTGGTTACAAAAAATACCAGGATTGATGAATACAGACGTAATATGCTGGAAATTTTACTGGCCAACCATCCGCCCGATTGTTTAACCTGTGACAGGGCCGGAAACTGTCAGCTGCAGGAATATGAATATGATTTTGGTAAAAGGGAAAACAGTTTATCAACGGTGCAAACTAATTTTTCAAATTTAAATGCCGGAACCCTTATTGATTATAAACCCCGGCGATGTATTCGCTGCCACCGCTGCACTGAATTTTACCATAAAGTAGCCGGGGGGAATGATTTCAATATGCATGGTAAAAGCAAAAATATGTATCCCGGCCGAAAGTCAAGCCAGCCCCTGGAAAGTGAACTGGCCGGCAACATGATCGATCTCTGTCCAGCGGGCACATTGCTTGACAGCACTGCCCTCTACCAGAATCAGGGGGGGGTTCACCTTCAGCAAACAACTTCCGTAAGTGCTTTTAATTCACTTCAGGCTCCTATCAAGGTTATGCACCGCGAAAACAAGATAGTTCAAATCAAAAATGCCCCGGAAACCAATTTCCCGGCTCCCTGGATAGACGATAAAACCAGGTTTACACACGAATATAACGGGGAAAAATACCGGCCGGAACTAACCGATACCACCATCAGAAAAAATTTAAAAAATATCAATCAATTACTGCACGGTACAAATGCCGCTAAAACAGGCGGGATAATTTCCCAGGATAGAACCCTGGAGGAATTGTATCTTTTTAACCGTCTATTTACTGAAAAAATCAATTCAGATTTCTGTGCCACTTCACCGGGGACCGGTAATTTAAAAGTAAACGCCCGGCGCCTGGAAAATATAAAAAATTCCGATTTTATCCTTGTTGCCGGAACAAATTTTAGGGATGAATATTCACTGCTCACCCCGCTGTTGCGAGAAGCTGTTGAAGAAAAAACCACTGTTGCTTATCTCACATACTGGGGAGGAGAGCTAACTTTTGCTCCTCATATTTTTAAACAGGACAGACCCGATGAGCTGCTGAAACGTTTTGAACGCCTGGCCGGTGGTGAAATCGATAATAAGACTGATCAAAAATTAAAAAAATTGTTTGAAAAATCAAATTCGCCCCTGTTTATTTCCTGTGAGGGGCGGACACTGGGACCAAATCTAACCAACCAGCTTATAAACTGGGGAAAAGATCAAGCAGACTATATTCGCCTGGCTCCGGGAGCTAATTTTAAAGCGGCAGAACTTATTTTTGATTCCGCGCCGCAACCAACGGAGGTATTAAAAAAGGCTGCAGACGGTGAACTGGAAGTTTTGTTTACTTACGGTTTTGACCTTCTGCGTTCTTTCCCGGATAGAAACCTGGTGAAAAATGCTTTAAAAGGTATAGATAAATTAATAGTTGCCGATTATTTAAAATCATCACTGACTGATAGAGCTGATATTTTATTGCCCCTGACAACTCAATTTGAAGAGAAGGGGACTTTAATAAACGCCGAGGGGAGGATAAGATTTCGGCCGGAAGTTGTTTGTGCTCCTGACAAATTTCTACCGGGCTGGAAAATACTTGCTTACCTGGCTTACAGTGCTTCAGAACGGGATAAAATAGAACAAAAAAATGTAACCGGCGAATGCTTCCAAACAACAGATGAATTAAAAAATATTACTCCGCCAAAAACCACTCAAAAAACAGAATGGATTAATATTAAAAATAATAGGTCTACCCCCTCCACCGCAAAAAATAAACTTTCAGACACCCGGGGCAAATGGGTAATATATTCGGAACCATACTTGTTCAGCGGCGACCGGCGTTGCCAGGTTTGTCCCGGTCTTCAGGAACTGATACAACATTCAGTAATAGAATGTAACGCCGGGGATGCTCACCGGCTGGGCGCAGATAATTCAACTCAATTAACATTAAAAATAGGCGATAAAAGTTTCACCCGCCCCGTGGAAATCACAGGTTCGACTCCACCGGGAGGATTGATGATTCCCTGGAATTTACGTGAAGATATTCCGGCGGAAATTTTTGAAGGCGATAGAACTTACCGGCGAATAAATTCGGTGGGTTCAACCAGCAGCGGCGGTGATTAATATGTTTTGGTTCTATTATCTCACCAGCATGTTAATTCGATTGCTGATAATCACCTTGATAATATTTTTTCTCTCCACATGGTTTGATTTTATCTACTGTCGTATGAAATCTTATTTATCCCGAGCTGAAAATTGTCCCGGCTGGATTTCAATCACAGGAACAATAAAAACAATTTTTAAATATAACCCCTTATCCCGGCCTGCTTTATATAATTTTAATTTGTTCAAAAACACTGTCATATTTCTGGGTTCTATTTTATTTTTTGTGCCCGTCCCTTTTGGCCAGATAATTATAACTATTTCTGATCTACACCCCTCACTGGCCGGTATAAACCTCCTTCATTTTGCAGATTTACCCCACGGGATACTCCTTCTGCTTATACCAATTTATACCGTCGGTCTGCTGGGTATCAATTTTTCTCCGGAAAATAACTTTGCCCGGCAGCTGGCTAAAAAGAGAATATTGGAATTGTTTTTCCCGGCAAGTCTCTGCCTGACAGTCTCTCTCCTGAGCATAATTCAGGCGGCCGGTACGCTATCCCCGGCCGAAATCATCAGTTTTCAGGCCAGGGAAGGGTGGATGATATTTTATCAGCTTCCATCTTTTCTGATTTTTATATCGGTGGTATATTTTTTCTATCTCCGACTTTTTGCCGGTGATGATTCACGAAAATTAAACGTCATTCCGGGTGAAGAAGACTACGCAGCAGCTTCAATTCTGCTGAATGGGAGCAAAAAAATATATATCGCCGGTGTTAATTCCCTGGTTGTGTTTCTTTTTTTCGGCGGCTTTTTAGCACCATTTCACAGCGAAGGTCTCTGGAACTTTTTAACCTCTATTCCCGGAGTCAAATATATATGGGGACCTTTCTGGTTTCTTATTAAAATAACTATCCTGTATTTTACATTTTCACTGGCCAGATCAGCTATTGTTAGAATTTCTCACCAGCAGGTAAAAACCTTACTGTGGAAGGGAGGGGTTGTGCTTTCGCTGGCAAATTATATTTTTACCGTTTTAATTACAGAATATTTTGGTTTTGACAGCTTCAACATGGTTTTACTTTCATTTACTCTTTTTATCGCTACACTTTTATTTATAAACTTGAAATTTTCTGTCCCCACCGGACAGTCAGTTAAACTAAAAAAATAAACAAGGGATTTTTAAATTGATTGTTAACTTGCTGAAAAAATTAGGAACTGTTTTTTATTTTTTATTATTTTCTCCCGAGGACCAAGCCCCGGAAATTGCTAGCAAACTCCCCGGTTTTCCCCGGCTACAAACAAATGAAGACGGACAAGAACTATGCGTGGGTTGTGGTCTGTGCGCAATTTACTGCCCCCTGGATATCATTGAAGTTCGTGCGGCTAAAAATCCGGAAGATAAGCCCGTATCCACCGGGGAAGCGTACGCGCAATATTTTGCCCTTCGGGAAGATCGCTGTATAAATTGTGGCTATTGCGAAGAAGCCTGTCCACGGGGAGCAATTAAACTGGTTACGGAAGTAAATAATGCCACCGAAATATTCGAAAACTTAATCCTCGAAAAAGAAAGTTTAGTCAAATAAACCCTTAAATGAACGGTTCGTGATCGATATGAGTGGTCTGCTGGTCTTGTTATTTGCCGGAAGCTTAATAATCCCTCCCGCTTTTCTACTCATAATCAACAAAACCCGGCCCTGGGGCGGTTTGCTCCTGATAAAC
>JBNJDC010000147.1:0-4341 GCA_051744565.1 bacterium | reverse complement strand
GAAATTGGGCAGATAGCCCTCTTCGATTCCCCGGCGAACCAACCCCGGATCCAGCCCATCCATCCCCAGAATGACAAACCTCCGGCCCAGCTTGATCGGCCGACCAAATAAACGCCGTAGAAAATTCACTCCTCTGGCTCCCGTTCAAATAAAGAACTCCCGTCAAAATCAACCGGAATATCAATATCGTAATAATCCAGCACGGTGGGCGCCACATCGACAAACGCCGGGGCCTTTTTGGACACCGGGACGTTGGTGGCAAGAATCCCCGGAACCTGGGCAGCCTCTACAATATGCGTTCCACTCCACTTGTTTAAATTATCGGTTACAATTTTCTCTTCCTCCAGGGTGCCCCCGGCGGAGGCCCAGGAAGTCCGATAGCCACTATTAAAACCAAGGATCAGGTCCGGACCGTCCTGCCAGTATAGACCCTCATACAGGTTTTTAGCCAGGTAGATACGATCAAAAATCTTTTCCCCGGTCTTCGGATCCCGTTCTTTACTCAATTTATCTTTAATCTCCTGGGCTACTTTCCACTTGTTCTCAGGTTTTACGCTTCCCTGACCTTCCCGGCCTTCAACATTTATATAAATCCCTCCGAGTCCAACCTGGTATGCTTTCGTCCGCGACCAATCAACAAAAAACTCGCCGCGTTTGGTTCTTAAAAATTTACCTTTTTCCGCATAAAGGTTATCCTTAACCTCCATGTAGCCGTTTTCAACCAGCCAGTCATTGATGTGAAACTGGCGGCGGAAAGTCGTAAACCCGTGATCGGAAACGACAATAACCGGGGTCTTAGAATCAACCGTATTAAGAACCTCGCCCAGTATTTCATCCATTTTTTTGTAAAGCCGGGGAATTACATGGTTGAATTGTTTCGCCTTCTCAGCATCATACAGGGGATGTTCGGGATCTCTAAACCGCCAGAACATGTGCTGGATGCGATCAGTTACATCAAACTCTGCCACCACAAGCCGGGAACTGGAGCGCTGGAGCTCGTGGCGCAGCATTTTTCGACGTTCCCGCATCCCCTGGTAAGATTGTTCTACAAATGTTCTGTCAGAAATAATACCGTCCTGCAGTGCTTTATCATCCTGGGCCATCCCCATCGTATAAAAATAACCAAAAAGGTCCTGCAGCCGACCGGCATAATCGGACGGATAGCTAATCTGCAGTGCAGGATCCCCGGGATTAATCTGAATCGGAGTCATGTAAAGGTCAAAAGGTTCCAAGCTGTTGAGGTGAAAGCGAGCAATGCCGGAGACATTCATCCCTAAGCCAAGAGAAAAATTAATTTTTTTCCAGCCGCTCCACTCATTTTTTCCCAGTGTGAAGCCTTCTGAACTATCAATTTTAACTTCGAGCTCATCCTCCCGTCGAATAAATTCAACAGGGGTTTCTACAGGCCGCGGAGAATCAAGGAGAGTATTTTCAGGGCCAACAATCTCGCTGCGAGCCGAGGAATTAATAAAATTCAGCTCTCGGATGGTACCCGAAGACGCTTCGCCCCCGGTTACTGATTCCACCCATTGCGAATATTCCCCCTGGGTCCCCCGCAAATCGGGGGTACCAAGCCCGGAAATTAAATAACCGTCCAATTCTTCTGGAGGAAAGGTGACCGGAACACGAACAACCGATGATTGAATTCCCTGCTCGCTTACATATTCCCAGAAAGCTTTCCCCTGTCTTTTTGAGTTAACTTCCGGAGGGAAAAGAGGAATTTTATAAGGTCCCGGAATATTAATAGCCGGCGGAAGCCCCAGGTGGCCCCGGGCATCCTCCACCCGTGTAAATAATTCCGGTTGATAAGTTTCCTTATCCCGTCCGATAAACCCAAGCACACCGTGTTTGCCGGGATTTTTACCGGTCACAAAACTTGTCCAGGAAGCCGGACTGATCGGCGGGTTGGGCACACGTAACTTTTGGAGTGAACCTTGCTCTTTTAATTTTTCGAAATTGGGCAAATCTCTTCGCTCAATTAATTCATTGACCAACCCGGGATCAATTCCATCCATCCCCAGGACAACAAGACGCGGTTTCTCGGGACCGCTAAGCCAACTGGATATCCCTGCGTATCCTCCCCATAAAATTAGTCCGGCGACAAGCAGATAAACTAAATATCGAAATTTTGCAGATGGGATAATTTTTGAGAAAAAATTACGAAACCACCGAAAGGGAACCAGGACAAAACCAAGCAAAAGTATAATCCCGGAAATTATAAACAAAAACGCAGTAGAAAAAAAAGCAAACCCCGCTCCCGGGCCAATATATAAAAGCATAATAAGTTTAAATCCTCCATTTACACATTTTTTTAAACCGCTACATATTTTTTGTTTAACTTTAGATCACAAGCTTTAAAACTCCTTCACCTCTTCACTTCTTTACCTCTTCGCCAAATTTCAAAACTTTTCACTCTATTAGCTATTCAATTCCCCAGTAAAATTTCGCCCATAGTCCGCTGGCAAAAGCCAGGATAAAAAACCAGCCCAACCAGCCGTCAATCCCCAGGAAACCGAAAAAAGAAGCCGTTGACGGATAATTTATTTTAATTTCTTCTACCGGGTTATCAGCTTCAATTACCTTGTACCCCGGTATAACCAGGAGGTGATACCACCGTGATTTGGTACTGATCGGCCATAATCTACGGCTGTCGTTCCGGCCGGCATGCAGAAAAATACTAAGTCCGGTATCTTCGAGGAAATTAAAGGTTAACCCTGGCCGTCCCCCGGCTTCGGCCATTATTTCAAAACTATGCCTGCCGGAACCAAACTCCATGTTATTTTTACTCACCCGGAGATTAGAAGTTGTTTCTAATTTCCACGGTTTCGATGCTTTAACCTCCACCTCATAAGACTCATTGACCAGGAGAGGCTGGTAGCCAAACCTTGACCCCACCCAGGGTAAAATTGACAATACAAATAAAATACAGCAAAAGGCCGGGATCAAGGCCGATCTAAACATCTGGAAATTAGCTACCAGTAGTTTCTTTAAAACAGAAGCGCTAGTTTCTCCTTCCAGAAGTAAAAGCTGGTTAGTTTTCAATTTCTCCTTCCAGTAGGCAATTGCCCACTGGTCGGAAGTAAATTTATAGATACCAATTAGTACCAATCCGGCCAGGAGGGAGACAAGAGAAAGCGAAATAAAATCAGGCAGCCAAAAAAATGGATAAAAAAGAAAATCCAACAGATAATAAAACGTTAAGTTAAGCATATTTCCCAGCCCAGAGTTCCGAAGTTAATTTTTAACTAACCCTGCCAACGGTTTGCCATTGCCCGGCTTGACCGGGTAAACCAGAGTTGATTTTGTAGTAGAACATTTCAAAACCGAAAACTCTGGATCTCGACTCGGAGGCCGGAATGACCAGCGTAGGGTTTTAAACAGCAATAAACAACCGCTGTTGAACCAGTAATTATATGTTAGAATTATAGACTAATAATAAAATATTTGCAGTTAACTATCCGATATATCCTTTATAAAGTGGAATAAAAGTCCAAATTAGATTTTAGAAAATACTGTGAGGTTTATAATATGGAAGAAGAAATTAGCGATATTCCACCTGTTCTCTGGATTTCCGGCCCTCCGGGTTCTCCAAAAAATAAACTGGCCCAGAAGCTAAATCACGAAATAACCAATCGAAAAACTCAACTTTTAACCGAAGATACTATTAACAAATACAGCGAAATACCGGAAAACATTGCGGAAGAAAAATTATTGAAGAGAGTAAAACACCTGGCCCTTACTGCCAAATTATTACAGCAAAATAACATTATTCCTATTTTTTCCTCCTGGCTTCCATTCGAATCGCAGCTAAATTTTTCAAAAAAGGAAATCAAAAATATACATTACATAATCATAGAAGTACCCCTGGAAAAATACATGGATACCACAAATAACGACTATAAGGCACGGTTATTAAATACAGCTGTGAATTCTAATATAGGAAGCCTTTCGGGAGATAAATTCAAGCCCGGACTTACATTACCTGATACCTCAATGGAAAAGATGCTTAACAGAACACTCGAATACCTAGATGAGAAAAATTTAGTCACAAGCGCTGCCGCACCGGATTCCGAAGAAGTGGTGGACCGCTTAAAAAATATTGGTTACATCTAAACTCCATTTAATTATCAAGGCTTTGCTCCAGCACTTGCTTGTTTAATCGAGCTAACTATAATTACATAGATTGAATAACTAGTTTGTTTATTATTTAATTTTAAAAAAATAATTATAATTTAGAAAGGAAATACATGAAAAATAAAATCACTAAAATCATTGACTGGTTTGCCAAAAAACCCCAGTTTCATATTCTATTTTACCTGGGTCTATTTTCTCTTATACTCC
>JBNJDC010000146.1:0-4351 GCA_051744565.1 bacterium | reverse complement strand
ATACATTCAGCCCGAAAATTAAATTTGGAGTGTAGAAATTCAAATACAATAAAAGGGAGAGCAGCCATGAGTTTTGCCGATCAGATTAAGGAACAGGCAAGTAGACTAGAGGGGAAACTTATTTTACCCGAAGGAAATGACGAGAGAATGATTGAAGCGGCACGCCGGATTGTTTCAGCGGGGATTGCCGATGAAATTTATCTGTTGAACTGCCAGGAAACTTTCAGTGAATCCTCGATAAATATACTTAATCCGGGGGGGGATCGGGATTGTGAGGAACTGGCCCATCGGTTGTCCAATAACGTGGATGATATATCTCTGCCCGAGGCGGAAAAATTGGTGAAAACCCCGCTGTATTACGGGGCCGGACTTGTGGCCATGAATCAGGTTGATGCAATGGTTGCCGGCGCTGTTAACTCAACTGCCGATGTTCTGCGCTCGGCTTTGCATTTGATTGGGGTTCACGATGATTCTTCCGTGGTTTCCAGCTCTTTTTTGATGGAGCTGGAAGATAAGAATTTCGGCAGTGAAGGCCGGCTTTTGTTTGCTGATCCGGGGGTAATTCCCGACCCCGATGTGGATCAGCTCCCGGACATTGCGGCCGACACGGTTCGGACTTATGAAAACTTAATTGGAACTGGAGAACCCCGGGTTGCTTTCTTATCTTTTTCTTCCCACGGGAGTGCTGAGCACCCGCTGGTTGAAAAAATGCAGGAGGTAACTGAAAAATTCACCCGTAAATATCCGGCCGTGGTTGCCGATGGGGAGCTGCAGGCGGACGCTGCTCTTGTCCCGGAAGTGGCCCAGAAAAAGGTTCCGGACAGTGAGCTTGCCGGGGATGCAAATATTCTTATTTTTCCGGACCTGGATGCGGCAAACATAGGTTATAAACTGGTTCAGAGGCTGGCAGGCGCTGGTGCCTACGGCCCCCTGCTCCAGGGGCTGGCCGGGGCTGTAAATGATCTCAGCCGCGGCTGCAGCGTCGAGGATATAGTAACGGTCAGTGCAATTTCCCTTGTCCAGGGCAATTCCGACAAATAGCGGAGATTGAGGGGATAATATTTTGACCCGGGGGCAAAATAGCAAGTGGGATATTTACTGGTTTATAGGGGATGGGTTGCTTTATAGGCCGTTAAAACTTATAATCTATCATCATTTTATCTTTACAGTTCAGGCGTGTTTTGAAATTGAAAATTGATGTCAGTGGAATTTTAAAAGAACCGGGTCGCGACCTGGCGGTTGAAAAGGCGGTTGAAGCCGACCAGCTTGACTTAAAATCCGAACAATTAGAGTTGGCCGGGAAACTGCAGCTTAAAGTTGATATCCATCATTCTGGCCAGGGGTTGCTCAGGACTGCCGGTGAATATAAAGTCCCACTTACGGTGTTTTGCAGTAGATGTTTAGAACCTTTTTCGGATCATATTGAAGGAGAAATAAAGGGAGTTTTTGTTCCCGAGGGTTACGGTGAAGAAATAGAGTATGAGGATGGAGAATACAGGGTTGAATATACTGAAGAAACCATTTCTCTGTGGTCGTTAATCAGCCAGGACATACTGGTCAGGATCCCCATGCAACCGCTATGTGATTCCGATTGCCGGGGTTTGTGTCCGGTTTGCGGCCAGAATTTAAACGAAGGGGATTGCGGGCACTCGCCGGAACCTTCGACTTCAATGTCCGAACAACTAAAACAGATTGATATTGATGAAGAAGAGTGATTTTTTGATTTGAAAATTGAAAATACAGACGGGAGGTATTGAAAATGGCTGTACCAAAATATAAAAAGTCAAAAGCCAAGCAACGTTCGCGCAGGGCCGACTGGGCCCGGCTTCGTAAACCGGACCTTGGAAGCTGTGATAACTGTGGTTCTGCCGTTCAGCCGCACAAGGTGTGTATGGAGTGCGGTTATTACGATGGCCGCCAGGTTCTGGATGTTGGCGAATAAAATAGAGAGGGGATATAGCGGATGAATTCGCCTTCAGTAGCAGTTGATGTAATGGGCGGAGACAATGCACCGGAGTCAATACTGGGGGGGATAGAGCTTGCCCTATCCGAATTTGGGCTTCATCTTGTTCTTAGTGGTCCGGAGGATCTAATTTCTTCGCGGCTTGAAAATAAGAAGTTTGACCGGGGAACCTATGAAATACTCCCGGCAGATGAAGTTATTGAAATGGATGCTGATCCAGTTTCCGCTGTTCGGCGAAAAAAAAATTCTTCCCTGCTTGTGGCAGCGGATGCGGTGAAAGAGGGAAAAGCAGACGCCCTGGTCAGTGCCGGTAATACAGGGGCTGTAATGGCTGGCACCAAGTTGAAATGGGGAGTCCAGGAAAAAATAGATCGGCCCGCTATTGCCACGATGATTCCGACCCGGACCGGGGATTATACTATTCTTGTTGACGTTGGCGCAAATGTTGACTGTACTCCCCGTCAGCTGGTTGAGTTTGGCCTTATGGGGGCTGTGTATTCGGAAACAGTCCTGGAAAAAACGGATCCTTCAATCGGGCTGTTGAACCTTGGCCACGAGGTTCTGAAAGGGAACAATTTGACCCGGAACAGTTTTGATCTTTTTGAGGAGCAACCGTTAAACTTTGTGGGTAACGTGGAAGGGGATCATGTTACTTCCGCCGGGGCGGATGTTATAGTTTGTGATGGTTTTGTTGGAAATGTGGCCCTGAAAATTTCCGAAGGTGTAGCCGAATTTATTTATGGGCTTTTAAAAGATAAAATTAAAGAATCCTGGCGGGGTATGGCCGGGGGCTGGCTCATGAAACCGGTATTTGAAGAGCTGGCTGATACTATTGACCCTTCCGAGGTGGGAGGAGCACCCCTGCTGGGATTGAACCACGGTTGTATTATTGCTCACGGTAGCAGTCCGGCCAAGGCAATTAAAAATGCTATCCACCGGGCTCAGCTTTTTGTGGGTGGCGATTGCAATCACGTTATTGGTGAACGAATTAAAAAATTAAATTTAACGGAGAATCAAAATGAATCATAATCCAGTCATAACCGGGACCGGCTCGTATGTTCCCGAGAAGGTCCTTACAAATAAAGATCTTGAAAAAAAGGTTGATACTTCCGATGAATGGATTCGAACCCGCAGCGGTATTGAAGAACGGCGAATAGCCGCAGATGACCAGGCGGCTTCCGACCTGGGGGCCAAGGCTGCTCGCAAGGCTCTGGAGGATGCTGAAATTACTCCGGATGCGATAGATTTAATAATTGTTGCCACCTGCACTCCCGATATGGCATTTCCTTCGACAGCCTGCCGGCTGCAGGAAAAAATAGGAATTTCTTCCTCTGCCGCGGTTGATATTTCAGCTGCCTGCAGTGGTTTTATTTATGCCCTCTCGATGGCCCATAGCCAGGTAATGGCCGGCGTGGCGGAAAACGTGCTTGTTGTTGCCTCGGAAGTGTTATCCCGTTATTTAAACTGGGAGGATCGGACCACCTGTGTTCTTTTTGGCGATGGAGCTGGCTCGGTTGTTGTCAGTAACCGGCCGGGTGTAGAAACCGGTTCGATTGATTCGGTTTATATAAAAGCCAACGGCGAATACGGCGATATCCTGACTCTTCCGGGCTGCGGGTCGGAGCGAAATTTCAAGCCCGATGCTCCGGATGAAGTTCGCCAGCTTCTGGCCATGGATGGGCGGGCTGTTTATAAAGTGGCTGTTCGCAAGATGCGTTCGGCTGCTTTGCGGGCCGTTCGCCGGGCCGGAATTTCGCCTGATGATATTGATGCTGTTATTTGCCACCAGGCCAACAAACGGATAATAGATGCTGTGCGTTCCCGCCTTGAACAACCGGAAGAAAAAATGATAATAAACCTGCAAAAATATGGTAATACTTCGGCGGCTTCCATTCCGCTGGCCCTGGATGAAGCCCGGGCCGCGGGCAAAATAAATCCGGGGGATAAGCTGCTGTTTGTTGCTTTTGGCGGGGGCTTGACCTGGGGTTCAACAGTGGTGACAATGCCCGAGGATTAAACCGTAACAAGATACTAAGAACACGAAACCCGGAAAAGTTTTTTTAAAAGGAATGATTAAAAGATGAAGGTTGCTGCTTTATTTCCCGGTCAGGGATCGCAGGAAGTTGAAATGGGCATTGATTTTTTGACCGGTGAAGATCAAAAGTGGTTTGAAGAAGTTGACTCCCGGCTTTCTTTTTCGCTGCTGGAATTAATTGAAAACGGTCCGGCCGAAAAACTCCGGCGGACTCGTTACACTCAGCCGGCCCTGTTTACCGTCTCCCACCTTATATATCGTTATATAAATCGTAATTTTTCAGATTTTAACTTTTACGCCGGCCATAGCCTGGGCGAATACAACGCTCTTGTGGCCGGGCAATGGGTTAGTTT
>JBNJDC010000145.1:0-4356 GCA_051744565.1 bacterium | reverse complement strand
GTTGACGGAAATAGCGGGGATAACTCAAAAAATAGCCCGGAGAATCAAACAGCTTGAACCCCTTGAAGATAAGAGTAAAAAGAAGTAAGCTTGTTTTGGATAGTGTATTAATTTACCGGGGTGATTAAAATTTGTTTTGTAACCGGCTGGTTGAACCGGCGCAAATGTGTTCCGCTGATTATAGCTGCGAACCGGGATGAAGAGTATGACCGGGGCGGAGAAGAGCCAAAACTCAGGGAAGGAGAAAACTATTCGTTCATAGCCCCGCGTGACCCCCGGGCCGGTGGTACGTGGATCGGGATAAATTCCTCAGGGGTGCTGGCCGCTTTAACAAATAATTCGGGGGCCAGCTCAGAATCAGCCCCTTTAAGCCGGGGGAGAATAGTGGCCGATATTCTAAAGAAATCGGAGACCGCTTCGGAAGCCACAAAATTATTAGAAAAAATCGAACCGGATAAATATCGCGATTTTTCTCTTGTTACAGTTGATCCGGAACAAATTTTATATTTTTCCTCTGAACATAACAGTACTGCTGTAGACAAACAAACCGAGGGTAGTTTTTTTCTTTCCAACCGGGCAACTTTTGAACTGTTCAGTCCCCGGGAAGTTGTAAAATTTCCCTGGGGTTCCCACAGCGGTGAAGCGAAGCCTGAGCGTTTACGTGGGCGCCTGCAGAATTTTTGCCGGCAGCACCGGTCAATCAGGACTCACGGTGAGTTATGCCGGCATGAAGATAATTTTGGGACAGTATCTTCATCAATAATATTAATGGATCTTACCCGGCGCCGGTTGATTTATGATTTTGCGGCTGGGGCACCCTGCGAAACGACTTATTATTCGGTTGATATTCCTGAGAAGTTTGAAAGTTCCGCTGTATCAGCCTGGGAAAATAAAACCCGGGTAAGCTGTCAAAACGACTAACAGTGAGTAAAAGAATAGGTGGCTTTCTGCTGACCGGATTTTTATTAGTTGCTGTGGTTTTTTTACTCAGTCTTAGCTCGCGGCCGGGAGAGTTTCTGGCTGGATTCAATTCTCTTTCGCTCCTGGTATTGAGTATTTTTCCTATTCTTATCCTGCTGGGCAATAGCTTGTTAATGATTTATTTTAATTCCACCCGGCTTTTTTTTATGAACTGGTTGCTTATGTTGACTTACCTTTATTATTTACTTCCAGCCCTGACGGTTAATTTCAATTTTGTGGTTGTGAAGGAAGCAAATATTTTAAAATCAGCATTGCTGTATTCTTATTTTATTCCTCCTGTATTTTTTATTATTCACCTGACTTCCGAGCGAGGTTATCTGTCCCCGACCGGGTTGATAAAATTTATTATTTCGGTTGCTTCAGCTTGTTTACCGCTTGTTTATTTCATTTTTGAATTTCCGACTGTCCGGCTTATATACGGCCATCTACCGGCGATTACAATCGGTGCGCTTGAAATAAGTTCTATTTTTATTCTTATTATTTTTTCGTTTTGTTTGGCTTTGATATTTATCCGGGAACGTTCTTTTTACGGTCAGGGTCAGGAAATAGTTTTCTGGGCAGTGGTGGCTGTTTGTCTGGCGCCTCTTTTACAGGAAAATAGCTGGGCAGGACAACCTTTCCCATTTCCGCCCGCTGTAGCTGTACTCTACAGTTTTGGCGGCGTGGTAATGGCCGGTCGGGTTATCAATTATGCCTGGGGGAAGGCATACCTTGATAAATTAACACTGGTGGGGGGACGGCTGGCTCTTGATGAACACCTGGATCGTTTGAGTGGCAACTATGCACTGGCTATGGTGGATATTGATAATTTTAAAACTTTCAATGATAAATACGGGCATGATTCTGGAGACGTTGTTCTCCAGCAGGTTGCGGATATTCTTGATTATTATTCCAGTGGTGATGTTTACCGTTTTGGCGGGGAGGAATTTACTGTTGTCTACCCCGATGAATCAGCGGCGGAAGTTGAAGAAGAACTTGAGGACCTCAGGCTGCGTGTAGCTAAGAATAAGGTGGGAGTTACCCGAAAAAGCAAGCGGGCAACTAAAGTGCTGAAGAAAAAAGTTACGGTCAGCATAGGACTTGCCGCAGCGGGTGAAAGGTATGAAAACGCCCACGAAGTGTTAAATGCCGCCGACAATGCCCTCTACAGGGCAAAAAATGAAGGAAGAAACAGACTCTGTATAAAATAAATAAGGATTTTTGAGTTGCCGGCCTGCAGTAAAAATTTAAAACTTTTCCACTTGTTTCTTTCATACTTTCCCACTAAGAACTGGGCCGCCAGGACTCGAACCTGGAGTCACGGGACCAAAACCCGTTGCCTTACCGTTTGGCTACGGCCCAAATACTGACCAGAAATTATAACTGCAAAACTGTTAAATGTCAAAAATTTTAAGCTCATTTATTTTAAATTAAAATGTAAATTGAATTAAATCACTTAAAATCAGGGGGAGTTTTGATAGTATAGTAGGCTGGTAATAATTGTTAAGTATGTGCTGATTAAAATTAATACAGGCAGGTGATTAAAATGACTGTAACGTTTGAAGATTTTCAGGAACTTGAGATAAGAATTGGGACGGTAAACTCGGTTAGTGACCATCCTGACGCAGATAATCTACTTCTGATGGATGTGGATATCGGTGAGGCGGATAGTCGGCAGCTTGTTGCGGGAATCAAAGATGAATACGACCCGGAAGCACTGGTTGATCGACAGATTGTGGTGTTAACCAATCTGGAGCCTGCCGTTATCCGGGGGGAGAAGAGCGAAGGTATGCTTCTGGCTGCTGATGGCGAGGATACAATTAGTCTACTGCAACCTGATACTTCTGTTGCGGCGGGGACAGTTGTTCGCTAACAGACAGCCGGTTGCTAACATAAATTAAAAAAATAGAGTATTTTAATCTGGCAAACAATTTTAACCTGGAGGTATATTGAAATGTCAATTATTGAAACAGTTCAAGCACGAGAAGTTCTGGATTCCCGGGGGAACCCCACGGTGGAAGCGGAAGTTTACACGGAAGATGGTTTCCGGGGACGAGCAATGGTCCCATCGGGTGCATCAACCGGGGAAAGAGAAGCGGTAGAGCTGCGGGATAACGATAAAAATAGATACATGGGTAAAGGGGTTCTGGAAGCAGTAGAAAACATAAACGGTCCAATTGCCCGGGAGCTAAATGGCCTGGATGTGCGTGAACAGGAACAGATTGACCGGGCAATGCTCAGTCTGGACGGCAGTTCCAACAAATCAGAACTGGGGGCAAACGCTATTTTAGCCGTTTCACTTGCCGCCGCAAAGGCGGGCGCAGACAGCACTTATCTGCCGCTCTATCGGTACCTGGGTGGGACCGGGGCCCGGCGTCTGCCGCTGCCGTTTATGAATATACTGAATGGCGGTGAGCATGCCGATAATAACGTAGATATCCAGGAATTTATGATTGCTCCCGGTGGAGGGGAGACATTTTCCCAGGCTCTGCGGATGGGAGTGGAAGTTTTTCACAACCTGAAACAGGTCCTTCGGAATAGAGATTACAGCACCGCTGTAGGGGACGAGGGAGGGTTTGCTCCTGACCTTGATTCCAACCGGGAGGCCCTGGAGCTGATAATTGAGGCGATAGAGCTGGCCGGTTATTCGCCCGGCGACGAGGTGGCTCTTGCCCTGGACGTTGCTTCCTCAGAAATTTATTCTGATGGTGCCTATCAGTTTGAAGGCGAGGGGAAGCAGTTGGATACCGATCAGCTTATTAAATTGTATTCGGAATGGGTGGAAGAATTTCCCGTTATTTCTATTGAAGACGGTTGCGATGAAAATGACTGGGAGGGCTGGTCTGAGCTTTCGAAAGCTTTAAATGACAGGGTCCAGCTTGTGGGAGATGACCTTTTTGTTACCAATCCCAATATCCTGCGCCGGGGAATAAAAGAAGAAATAGGTAATTCTATCCTGGTCAAGGTCAACCAGATCGGGACACTTGCGGAAACAATGCAGACGGTCCAGATGGCTCATAATGCTTCCTATACGGCCATGATTTCCCATCGTTCCGGAGAAACTGAAGACACAACGATTGCTGATCTGGCCGTGGCCTTAAATACCGGCCAGATTAAAACCGGTTCTGCCAGCCGGAGCGATCGTATTGCCAAATACAACCGCCTGCTCAGGATTGAAGAACAACTGGGCGAGCGGGCGGAATTCATTGGATTTGACGCCCTGGCTTAATAACGCGCGGATTGGAGATGGCGTTTTTCTTTAGTGGTTCTCATACGGGGCACCACTTTTCGTAGGAATTTTAATCAAACAATGCTGGAGTGGTTTTAATGATAGGGAAAAAAATCAGGATGGAACGTATATTTAACCGTGATTCGAACAATACGGTTATTGTGCCG
>JBNJDC010000144.1:0-4379 GCA_051744565.1 bacterium | reverse complement strand
GACATTTGTAAATAAGTTGCATGGGATGAGTCCTGGTCCTGGCTTTATTTCATATGAGAATTCATTTGATTCACTAAAAGAGGCGTATAAAAAACATAGGAATGCATTCTTAAGTAAAGAGAATAAAGATAAAGGGGATTCTTCTTCAGGGCTTTAACTTGTATTGATGGCGATTAATAAGTAAGAATCACTTAAAAGTAAATTAACCCGAAATTTAAAATTAAACTTAATTAGGGAACCTGAAATAAAAGGAGATGTATTCAAATGACTAGTCAACAAGGACAACTGACCGGGTATATAGGAGAACAATTGGAGGAAAACATTAAAAAGGAAGAATATGCTTCCCGTGTCAAGATATTTTACGACCACGGCAACTCGGCTAGAAACAATGTCTGTTCCCCTACCACCTATATGGGTAGACGCTACGGGAATGATGCAACTTTGTCGGGAGTTGATATTGTTGTAACTGTTGATAAGAAAGTAGTATTAGCCATAGAAGTTGAAGAGCATTCGATTCGGCCTAAAGCAGTGCTTGGAGATATCTTCGGTATAGCCGTTGCTGACAGTATAATGATCAAAAACCAGTCATATCCGCTAGATGCCCTGGAAGTAATTGTGGTAGTCCCGGATTACGACAAAGGCAAGCAGACAACAAAATATGAACGCCTGGAGAGATTGCTTCAAAAATATTTTCAGGCTAATAGCGATTTTTCAGTTGGAAAAGTTAAAATCGTTACGTGTGATAAGGATGATATGGTCCGAAGAACGGAACGGCTTATTAGAAGAGAGATAGGTCAATGTATCACTTGAATTAATAGAAAGGTGCACAATCCCCATAACCTGGCCGGTATTGAAGCAGTCGAAGAGGAATTTCCCGAAAAACCCCAGGTTGCCGCTTTTGACACCGGAATTCACCAGAGCATGCCTGAAAAAGCCTACCGTTATGCAATCCCCGAGCGTTACTATGAAGAACACGGGATTCGTCGCTATGGTTTTCACGGTTTGAGCCATCGTTATCTGCGGATGCGCTGCCGGCAGATATTAAATATAGATTACGACGATATTAAAGTAGTTACCTGCCACCTGGGCAACGGGGCCAGTCTGGCTGCATTTGACGGTATTGAAGTCCAGGACACTTCAATGGGTTTCACCCCCCTGGAAGGACTTGTGATGGGAACCCGCAGCGGAGATATTGATCCGGCGGTTGTCACCTACATCATGTCCCTGGAAGATTTTTCCCGCGAAGAAATAGACAGGGTATTAAATAAAGAAAGCGGTCTGCTGGGCCTCTCGGGCCAGACAAACAACATGAAGCTGATTTTAGATAAAATGAAGGCGGGAGATGAAAAATGTGAATTGGCGGTTAAAGTATTCTGTCATCGACTTAAAAAATATATAAGTGCCTACCAGGGAATTTTAAACGGAGCTCACGCTGTCGTATTCAGCGGAGGAATCGGGGAGAACGCAGCCGAAATTAGAAGAAGATCAGCAAATAACCTGGAAGCGCTGGGAATAAAAATTGACAGCGAAATAAATGAAGGTGTTATCGGTGAAGAAAAAATAATTTCACCGGAAGACTCTCCCACAGAAGTAATGGTTATTCCTACAAATGAAGAGCTGATGATTGCGAGAGATACGGCTCGCTGTCTCGAATAAATTATTACCCGAGCCCCAAGACATCCCTCATGTCATAAAGACCTTTTTCTTTGTTAGCAACATATTCTGCCGCGCGCAGGGCTCCGGCGGCAAAAGTTCGCCGGCTGGAGGCCCGGTGAGTAAACTCAATTCTTTCGCCCATACCGGCAAATATCACCGTATGCTCGCCAACCACGTCCCCACCGCGCAAGGCGGAGATACCTATTTCTTCCCCCGTTCGTTCACCGACAAAACCTTCCCGGCCCGTTTTTTTAACCTCCTCAAACTCTTGCCCGCGGGCTCTGGCTACCGATTCGCCGAGCATCCGCGCCGTCCCGCTGGGCGCATCCTCTTTAAACCGGTGATGCATTTCCACAATTTCCACATCAAAACCTTCCCCCAGGCTTTCAGTGGTCGTCTTGAGAAGTTCCAGCAGTAAATTAATCCCCATGCTCATATTTGCCGCTTTAACAACCGGAATCTCTTTTGCAACAGCCTGAACTGTTTCTTTCTGGCTGGAATTCAAACCGGTAGTTCCGGTAACCACCGGGACTTCTAATTTTGCCGCTTCCCGTAAAAATTCAACCGTAGCCTCCGGGCGGGTAAAATCAATCAATACATCCGCTTTTTTAAGTGCAGCATTTATATCGCCAAAAATTTTAGCCGGTGTATCCACTCCTTCCACGGCTTCCGCTGCTTGTTCACCGGCATACTTGCTATCCGGTTTCTCCAGGCCGCCCACGAACTGTAGACTATCACTATTTTCCAACAATTTAGTTATTATCTGGCCCATTCTACCGGCTACTCCAGCTACAATGACCGATAATTTATCCGCATCAGTCATTTATATCAATCTCCAGAGAACTGAGCAAACTGCCAAGATCGCTCTCCAGGTCGGGGGCGAGTTCAGGCATAGGCGAACGCAGCTCGTTGCGACACAATCCTATTTTACTGGCCGCCGCTTTAACGGGAACCGGGTTTGTCTCCCAGAACATAGCCTGCATCAAAGGAAAGATTTCCTGGTGGATTTCCCTGGCCCGCCGGTAATCACCCTGTTGAAAGGAATGAACAAGTTCACTTACCCGGCCGGGGACAATATTGGCAATCACCGAAACAACCCCGGCTCCTCCCACAGACATTATCGGCAGGGTTAACGAGTCATCACCGCTGAGAACCGCAAAATCATCCGGGGTATTGGTAATAATTTCCGAAACCTGGCCCAAATCACCGGAAGCTTCTTTAACCCCTATTATGTTCGGATGCTCGGCAAGAGAAACAACAGTCGCGGCCTCAAGGTTGATGCCGGTCCGACTGGGAACATTATAAAGTATAATATCAGTATTCACTTCATCCGCAACTTGCAGGTAATGCTCCTGCATGCCCCGCTGGGGTGGTTTATTGTAGTAGGGAGTAATTACCAGCAGGGCATCACAACCAACTTCTTCCGCATGCCTGGACATCCCGATGGCTTCATGAGTACTATTCGAACCTGTCCCGGCCATAACCCGGGCCCGGCTGGCCTCATCGGCTACTATTTCAATAACCTGATTATGTTCTTCGTGGGTTAAAGTTGCCGATTCACCGGTGGTCCCGCAGGGGACGAGCACATCGATACCGTTTTCTTCTTCATAATTAACCAGCCGCCGCAGGCCCTCCTCGTCAATTTCATCGTCTTTCAGCGGCGTAATAAGGGCAACCATTGAACCGTTAAACATATTTTTCACTCCCCGTGAATATTTATAGTTGCGGATCTATTAATTAAATTAAGTTTGTTTCATTGTAATAACTGTCGCCGGAACCGCAACCTGTTCAATTTATCTATCCTGATTAATATTTTTCATGTCTCCACAAATCCTGGTAATTTTCCCGCTCTCTAATTAATGTTTCCTTATTACCGGATACAACAACCTCTGCCGGCCGGGGGTAGCTATTGTAGTTGGAAGCCATGGAAAACCCATAAGCCCCCGCACCGTAAACTGCCAGGTGTTCTCCACTTTTTGGTTTTTCAACTATCCTATTTTTCCCGAGAATATCCCCGGTTTCACAGACGGGCCCGACCACGTCAGCCTCAATTTTTTCCCGCTGCCGGTTGACCACCGGTTTAATCCGGTGATAGGCATCATACATCGCCGGCCGGAGGAGAGTATTCATCCCGCTGTCCACTACAATGAAATTACGGGCCTGAACCTCTTTCACATATAAAACTTTTGAAATTAAAATCCCAGCATTTCCCACGATGAATCGGCCGGGCTCAACTATAATTTTCAGATCAAGATCCGAGATTTCAGGCAAAACGGCTTCCGCCCAGTCGGCCGGCGTGAGCGACTGTTCATCCCGGTAGCTAATCCCCAGTCCCCCGCCCAAATTAAGAACTTCGATGCGGTGATTATTTTGCCGGAGCAACTGGACATATTCCCGTGCATTTTTTGCCAGTCGGAGGAACGGCTCGGGAGATGTAATCTGCGAGCCAATATGAAAGTGCAGTCCCCGCAGTTCAATATAATCCAATTCGTCCGCTCTGCGAGCATACTGTTCCAGTTTTTCCCCGGGCACTCCAAATTTAGTTTCTTTTTTCCCGGTTGTTATTTTCTCATGAGTGGGAGCATTAATATCCGGGTTAACTCGGAAAGATATCCGCGCTTTTTGCCCAAGAGAACGAGCAACTTCATTCAACTGTGCTAACTCGGGCATCGATTCAACATTAAAAAGATAAATGTCATTTTCAAGGGCCAGCTTCTGTTCTA
>JBNJDC010000143.1:0-4391 GCA_051744565.1 bacterium | reverse complement strand
AACTTATAAAACAATACCTTTCCCTGGCGATTGATCCGCCCACGAAACAGCAGTGTAAGAATATTCTTAAAAAGTTAAAAGAACTCAAACCTGAAGTGGAAAAATTCCGAAACCAACTAAATGAAATCGAAGATAAACAAACTAAACATAAAGTAATAAAACTTCTCCAAAAAAATCCAGAAAATATTTCCCCGGGAGCTTTCCCCCGGGAATGTGAAAACCTGGGGCGTAATTACCTGGATTACCTGTGTCAATTTTACGAACAACATTTTGAAATGTCTAAAGTTATCTTCCGTGCCGGACCGGAACCGGCCAAAAATCTAAACCTCTGAGGAATTTATCAGTTCTAACGACGAATTTTAACAATAAATTAATTTTTCGCCGGAAAGGAGGACTTAATTTTGGAACTTTCAAACTACAGTTTTGGCAGTATCCAGGTTGGTAATAAAAAGCATACCAGTGACTTTATAGTCCATGGCAACTGGTTAAAAGACTGGTGGCGCCGGAGCGGCCACCAGGTTGTACCCGCCGACCTCGAAAAAGTTATAAATCGTTCCCCGGCTAGAATAGTATTCGGGTCGGGAGCAAACGGCCGAATGACATTGACGAAAGCTGCCAAAAAAATACTTGATAAAAATAATATCAACTACGAAATACACCAGACAGATAAAGCCGTTAACAAGTACAATAGTTACCTAAAAAATGATAAGGACGTCGCTGCCGGTTTACACCTTACCTGTTAGAGATAATTTGTCGGCAGAATGGTTATTTATAAAACAAATTTTTGGTCGGCTGTATTTAGACCGGGGTGTGAATTTTCAATCAACGTCTTTTATCCCGGGCACATCCCGAAGGACCAGGGTATTCGTAGGGCTTTTACGAACCAGCTGAAGCATCTGTTTGCCCGGTTCAAAATCAGGAAGAAACTCATGTTCTCCCCCCGGGGCGTGGATAATAATGAGATCATAATCCCGGGCGGTAAATCCATCAATCAAATCAGCGGTACTGGTTCCCTCGCAGAATTTAAAGTTAGTAACAAAATCTTCGCTCTCCAGAATTTTAACAAACTGATCGAGCCTTTCATGATCGTGGGGGAAAACTTCATCCTCGACCATTTCTTCAACCTTTTTCTTCCCCGAGGCGTCCCGGTAGCCTTCAAATCGACGGGGATAATTCTCCAGTAAAGGATAAATGACTATCTCTCCGGGAAAATCGGTAAATAAACCAATAACAAATTCTGCCAGCTCCTCGGTAAAAGCAGCCAGCGGAGCACAAATCACGCTGCGCCGGCATTCGCTGTCATTACCCTTGTTAATCAGCAGATTCCCCCTCCCGTAGCGGATAACATTGGCGGGTACTTCTCCGAGGACATTCTCAGTAAAAGCCCCTTTTCCTGCCGTTCCCAGGCACACCAGGTCATAATCATCAGCCACTCCATCTATATATTCCATCAAATTTCCCCTGTCGGTAAGAACCTCAACATCGGTCAATTTATTGGAACTGTCCCCAACTATCTCATCAGTTTCCGTCTTGATCTCTTCCAGGGCCCGATCAGCGCCGATTCTTTCCTCTTCTGCCTCCGGCAACTCTTTATCATTCGATTTAAACACCACTACCTTAATCTCGTGGCTGGTAAATTGAAATAATTTAACAGCAAACCGCGTCGATTTCTGGGCCCCCTCACTGCCATCCGTAAGGACCAGTATTTTCATCGAAGAACCTCCTGAAAGTTGTTTTTCCATTCAAATCAACATGGGCCAGTAAAATAAAACCAGGCCCAAAAACACTGCAAAGGCAACCAAAGTACAGACAGTTCCCGCTTTAATAAAATCTTTTATCGACAGATAACCGGACGAATAAATGATAGCGTTCACGGGCGTTGAAACGATCAGTATAAAGCCAAACGAAGAGGCCAGGGCCACGGCCAGCCCCATGATCAGCGGTGCAATCTGCGAGCCCACGGCTATTTCAAGAATGATAGGTCCCAGGACACTGGTTGCCGCCCCGGCGGACATTAAACTGGTCATTGCAGTAGTTAAAACGGAAACCGTGGATATCAAAAAGACATCGGCACCAATCCCCAGTTTTTGATAAGATTCCAGAAATGCAGTGGCCGCCCAGCGAGCTGCACCGGTTTCAGCGGTATATCCGCCCAGGGATATAGCTCCCAGGTAAATTATAAGCACTCCCCAGTCCACGTTTTCCTGATAATCACGCCATTCAACCACGCTGAGCACAAGCAGAAAGGCGGCCGAGCCCACGGCAATAATTCCAATTCCAAACAAATCTCCAACCCGGACCCATAAAACAAGAGTAATTAAAAATACAATCAAAGTGGCTATCTGGGGCAAATTCAACGGTCTTTCCCTTACCTCGGCGGCCAGGTTTTCGATTGCCGCCGACAGGTCAGTTATCTCCGGCGGGAAAATTTTAGGCAGAACAAAAGTAAGGAGGGGAATCATAACTATTGTGTAAGGAATAGTGTAAATAAACCAGTCCAGAAAACTGACCTGGATATTCGTGATTTGAGCCAAATAATCCATCATAATAACGTTACGGGCGCCGCCGGCGGGAGTATAAGGACTACCTGCCGTGGCCCCAAATCCGACGGCAAAAATCAACAATTTTGAAAGGCCGGGGAGTTTTTTATCAGTAGAATCCTTTAGAATTGAAAGCATGCTCATTACGGGGGCCAGCATAAGAGCCGCCGCAGCATTGCTCATAAAACCGGCCAGAAAAGCACTCATTGAGACAAGCCCAAAGACAATACTATAAACATTTGCCCCCACAAACGAAAGCATAATCAAAGCTATCCGTTTATCCAGACCTATACTGGTGATGGCAGCCGCCAGCATCAAGTTTCCCATCAAAAAAAGCAGGGCGTTACTCATCATCCAGTTAGTAACCGTCTCCACCGGTATCCCGGTAACCGTAACCTGGTAAACGGGAATCAACAGGCCAATGGCGGGAAGGGAAATTGCTTCTGTTGCAAATAAAACCAGGACAGAACCAAGCAAAGCGATAGCCTGCTGGCCTTCCAGAGTTAAACCTTCCGGAGAGGGAACCAGCATAATCGCCGTCCAGACAGCCCCGGCCAGAAAAATGCTTAAAATTTTCTTAAGTAAATCGGACTGCAGGCCCCGGTGAACAAAATGACGGTAGATAGCCTTCAGACTGTCGACAAAACGGGACAAACCACCGGGAGAAAAATCTTTCATCTCTCGCAAGCCCCCACTGTATTGTTCATTAATAAAAATTCCAGTGACTTTACTACACCTAAATTATATCATAATTAGCCGGTAAATTTTCAACACTAAAACTTTCCGCCGGCGGAGCTACAAAAATATTATTCCCTGTTAAGAAAACAACGGCTAATTTTCCATTGCTTCCTGGAACCAATCGGTGGCCCGGATCTCATCTTCAACTCCTTCTTCATCGTGACGCACGATCCGTCCGTATACCTCATACATTCGATCGTAATGCAAAACATCCACTTCCTCGGGAGAAAAATCGGAATTCTCCACAAGTTCCTTCCTGATGTTTTCCCGGGACGGATAATCAAATTCATCTGCCATCAAAATCGCCTCCTGAAAAGTATATTTATCGTCAGACACTCAACTGTAATCAAATCAATCAACCGCAGAGATAATTAGTTGCCGGTCAACAGGGATTTTCCCCCGAAACACAGAATTTACAGTCTATTATTCTGGTAAACCTATAATTCGCCACTGCCCGTCTGTTTCTCCAACGACGATTCCCCGGAAACTTCCGGGAACCGATACCGGGCGGTTGAATTTTATAATTTTCGTGTCGGAGAAGTCATTGATTTCTATAATTTTGAATTCCTCCACTCTAGCCAGCAGCTTTTTCCCCGGGGGCGTACGGCTGTAGGTTTCCAGCCAGACTCTAAATACCTGCCGGCGGCTAAACTCAGAAACTTTCTCCGGTTCAACTGAAGCAGCCCCGGGCTGGCGCAGAATAAATTTAAGATACTTGCGCATTTTGGGAATAAATTTATCGCGCCATTGAGGAGATGTGTAAGCGTAAAGTTTATCCCACTGCTGGTTGGCGAAGGCCCGGCGGGATAATCTGAAAAGGTGGCGAGGATTTTGTGGTACTTCACTTCCCCGGAACCAAAAATATAACCCAACCCCCACCCCCAGAATTAATACTGCTGATAGAAGACGTCTAAAATTTTTCCCGCCCAGGGTTATTCTAATTTTTGATCCTGCTGCTGGCGGGCATCTTCCCGGGCTTCAATTGTATCCTGCCGGGAAATACCGGGATCGTCCTCTGATTTGGGCGTCGAAGAAGCACAGGCAAAAACACCGGTCAGCAACAACAAACTCAGAAAAAAACAGGTTAACTTTTTCACAGTAATCACTCCCGCT
>JBNJDC010000142.1:0-4411 GCA_051744565.1 bacterium | reverse complement strand
TGAGCATTAATTTATGAGAAATTATTTCTGCTTCACGTGGTTCCTCTTTCCGGGTTGGCAAATAATAATTGGATAGATTTTGCACTGACATATCGGTAAACAGGCCTCCTTAATCTGGCCGGGAATAAAAAAATAAGATGTTGAATTGAAAAATTAACGTCCCCGGTCGGTTTAAACATTGTACTATTAAACAAGGAAAACTTTTAGTATCAAATACAGATAATGACTAAAAAATATTCAATAATTTTTAATCTCGGCCATCAGCCGGGCAACCATTTCATCCTCGGAAACCCGGCGAAGAATCTCTCCGTCCTTGAACAATAGCCCACCACCGGGGCTACAGGCTATTCCCACATCAGCTTCCCGGGCTTCGCCGGGGCCGTTAACCTCACAGCCCATTACAGCCACCCGGATTGGAAAATCAATCTTTTTTAATTCAGTTTCAACTTCCCGGGCTATCTTTTCCAGGTCAACGTGAGTACGAGCACAGGTGGGACAGGTGATCAACTCCGGGCCGGTCAGCCGGCGCTGCGTATCCTGCAGAAGCTGGTAAGCCACCTCGATTTCCCGAACCGGATCCCCTGTCAGTGATATACGGACAGTCGAACCTATTCCCTCCACGAGCAACCCGCCCAGGCCGGCAGCGGATTTAATAGCCCCCCGCGGATAGCTCCCGGCTTCCGTTACTCCCAGGTGCAGGGGGTAATCAGAACGGGCGGCAAAGCGGCGACAGCTTCGGACTGTCAGGGGGACACTGCTGGATTTTAATGAGACAATAGTCCGGTAAAAATCAAGCTTCTCAAAAAGTTCAATATACTCCAGGGCGCTTTCCACCAGCGCCCGGGGGGTAAGCCCACCGTATTTTTCTCGCTTCTCGCTATCAAGCGAACCGGAATTTACTCCAATCCTGATCGCCACCTGCGCCTCCCGGCAGGCTTCGACAATAGCCTTTATTTTTTCTTCATCTTTAATATTGCCGGGATTTATTCTTATTTTATCCACCCCTTCTTCAACTGCCAGCAGGGCAAGTTGATGATCAAAATGGATATCCGCGACCAGGGGAATCTCTATCCGGGATTTAATTTCGCCCAGGCGACCGGCGGCTTCCCGGTCCGGTACAGCCACCCGGACCAGCTCACAACCAGCTTCCCGGAGCCTGTGAATCTGGTCCACCGTTGCCTGTACATCCGCCGTGGGGGTGGAAGTCATGGACTGGACAACAACAGGATGGTCCCCACCAACAGGTAAATCTCCAACCCGAACAGTCCTTACCTCCCCTGACTGTTCGCCCACCGGTTAGCTCCCCCCGAACAGAGCAAAAATATACTCAAAAATTCCCAGGCGCGATAAATCCACCCAGGTAACCAGCACCATAAGCACAAGCAGGAAGGAGATACCAATAGTATTTGCAATTTCAAAGGCTCGCTCCGGCAACCGCCGACCGGTGAAGATTTCCGGCAGGGACATCAGCACATGACCACCGTCAAGAACCGGAATCGGGAGGAGGTTGATTATCCCCAGGTTGATCGAAAGAAAGGCGGTAAAGCCCAGCAGCGAGGACAGACCAACCTGCGCTATCTGTCCGGTAACCATTACTATTCCCACCGGGCCGGCCATGGACTGCGGAGACAGCTGGCCGGTAATTAATCCCCAGAGAGCAACAAAAAGTAACCGGACCACTTCAACCGTCTGCCGGTAAGCATAGCGCCAGGTGGTAAGAAAATTGTAATATTTATAATCCACCGGAGGTCCAATCCCCAGCTCCTGAAACCACCGGCTATAAATTTCTGACTCTACCGGCGGTTGGATGGTAATTTTTTTCCTGCCGGAATTTCTCCGGACAGTAAGAGTTAGTGACCCCTCCGCCTTTTTGAGCAAACGGTTGAGCTGGCGAAAACCGGCCACCGGAGTATCACCGGCCGCCACGACCGTATCCCCCGCTTGAAAACCTAATTCAGCCGCACGGCCCTTTTGTTTAATACTGGTAATAACCGCCGAATCAGTTCCAAGTTCCCAGCCCATGTTCTCCTGCCACTTTTCAATTTTCCTTTCCAATGACGGAACATTTAATTGCAAGTCAAATTTTTCAGCTCCCCGTTTAAATCCCACAGCAACAGTATCTGAAGACTGCTGGAGCAACATCTGGAAATGAGTCCAGGATTTAACTTCCTCCCCGGCAACTGAGACTATCGTATCGCCTGCTTCAAGCGAGGAAGAAAGTTTTCCCTCGGAATCCAGCCGGCCAACCACCGGCGGATGATAGGCGGAAATTCCCACTATGTAGGGCGAAGACATCGCTCCGGCCGACTCCCGGTGGTGAGGCTCCATTTTTATCGTCATTTCCTGATTATCCCGGCTTATTTTAAATTTCCTGGACTGCTCGCCAAGAATAGCATTTACCGTTTGAACCTCCCGGAAACGATCAACCGAGCGACCGTTTATGGAAATTATCCGATCACCAATCTCCAGTTTTTCGTGGGCGGGTAAATCTTGGGCCACATAGCCGATTTTTGCCGGCAAAACAACCTCCCCGGAAAAGATCCCCAGGCCGGCATATATAATAAAACCAAGTAGAATGTTACAGATTACCCCGGCCACCAGCACAGTTATTCGGCGCAGAACCGGTTTGTTGGCAAAAGCCCGCGGGTTATCCGTCTCCGCCCAAGGTTCCTCCCCCGCCAGTTCCACGTAACCGCCCAGGGGAACAATACATATTCTGTACTCCGTCTCCTCCCCCTGGTAAGAAAACAGTTTTGGCCCCATTCCCAGGGCAAAAGCATCAACCTGAACGTCATTAAATCTTGCAACCATGAAATGGCCAAACTCGTGAACAAAAACTACCAGACCAAAAACAAATATAAATCCCAGAACAGCAGGTATCCAGGCAAACATTATTTAGCTCCTTGTTTTTCGTGATTGAGTGATTGAGTGATTAAGAGATTAAGAGATTGAGTATCTTATTGTTTCCCTAACCACTTAACCACTACTTCGAATTTTTATTTACTTTTTCAGCAACAAATTTCCGGGTTTTTTTATCTACTTCCAGTATTTTTTCCAGGCTGTCCGGTTCAACCGGATCATGGCCGGCCAACGCTTTTTCCACCAGCCGGGCAATATCTAAAAATTTAATTTTTTTATCCAAAAACGCATGCACGGCCACCTCATTGGCAGCGTTTAGAACCGCCGGATAAGTTTTTCCTTTCCTCAGGGCCTGCCGGGCATGACCGAAAGCGGGAAACTGCTCAATATCCACCGGTTCAAACTCCCAGCAAAAAGATTTCTCGAGGTCCAGCGCCTCGACCGTCGCCCGCCGGCGCTCGGGATAAAACAGGGCGTATTGAATGGGCAGGCGCATGTCGGGAACAGCACACTGGGCAAACAGGGAATTATCCACGTATTCAACGAAACCGTGCACCGCTGATTGGGGATGGACCAGGGCCTTGACCCGTTCGGGTTCCAGATCAAATAAATAACAGGCCTCAATTATTTCCAGCCCTTTATTCATCATGGTTGCCGAATCTATAGAAATTTTCTTCCCCATATCCCAGTTAGGATGATCCAGGGCCTCCTCCGGCGTAATATCTTTCAAATCCCGGGGAGAAGAGTGGAGGAAAGGCCCGCCCGAAGCCGTTATTACAACCTTTTTAACGCGACTGGCTTCCTCCCCGTCCAAAATCTGAAACAGGGCACTGTGTTCACTATCCACGGGAATAATTTCTCCTCCCGTTTCCTTTTGAGTCCTTTTGACCAGCTCGCCCGCCATCACCAGGACTTCTTTATTGGCCAGGGCCACGCGCGTATTGTTTTCCAGGGCTTTGAGGCAAGGTTTCAGGCCGGCCGCCCCAACCACGGAAAGCACAAGCACATCCAGGTCAAGTCCGGCAACCTTCTCCAGGGAACTTTTTCCTCGCAGCCATTTTTGAGGTACCGGCGATGTAGTTTCCCCGGTCAAGCAGGCCTGTTCCGGCTGAAATTCTTCCACCTGTTTTTTTAATTTTTTTACCGATGAATGAGCCGAAAGGGCAACTACCTCAAACTCTTCCGGCTGATTTCGGATTACATCCAGGGTCTGGGTACCTATGGAACCGGTAGAACCGAGAATAGCTATCCGCCGGGTCAACTTAGATACCCGGAGATGTTGAGCAGAAGATAAAAAACTACAGTATTGGCCAGCAGACTATCAATACGATCCAAAAGTCCTCCGTGGCCGGGAAGAATAGCTCCCGTATCATCAAGTTTCCTATTCCTTTTAAACGCCGAGATCAGCAAGTCACCGGCCGGGCCGGCCACTCCCAGGCCGAGGGCGAAAACCAATGCCCGGGACCACGGAAAAATTCCCAGATAAGCAGATAAAATAAATGTTAGAACAACCGCCACCAGGCCACCAAGAAAACCGGCTGTTGATTTATTG
>JBNJDC010000141.1:0-4420 GCA_051744565.1 bacterium | reverse complement strand
CAAGTGCAGCTTCAGTGAGATAGGGGAATTTATCACTGACAGCAGGATCAGCAATAAGCTCCCCGCAGGTTACAAGAGCACCAATCCTAAGCCCCTGGTCGGAATCAAAATCAATTCCGGCCAGCCGGTCAATATTTTTTATATTAATGAGATTGTCCGGCGAGATATTATCGTTTCTAATATCAACCAGTAAATCCGTTCCTCCGGCGAGAATTTCCGCGCTATCACCATGTTCGTCCAGCAACCGATGCAACTCATCAATTGAGTCAGGAGCAGCATATTCAAAAGAAGAAAGCATTTTCGCACCACCCTTAATAAAATACCGTTTGTGCACAGGAGTTAATTTTAATGTATAATCAATGCAAATTTCAAGAAGTTTCTGTTAATAATAACTACATAATAAAATATATTCAGGGGAAGTGAAATAATTTTGCTTTTGAGCGCTTTTAATGAACCCCCTGGGTTAAACTTTTGTTTCAGTACATATCCGGGTAGTTGCTTGCAGGGGTCAAAACTATTCTTTCAAAGATTGAAAATTCAGTGAAAAAATATAGTCTCATAAGTTAGAAGATAGTTAAATTTTTGACCGGTGGAGGTAATTTAAATGGCCAACCCGGCCGTGGATACCGTTCAATTTGTCTCTGTGGTGATTGCCACCCGCAATAACAAGCAGAGTTTGGTGCAGACGTTACGCTCCGTTGAAAAACAAAAATTTTCTACTATGGAAACTGTGGTGGTTGACAATAACAGCACCGATGGAACCACAAGTAAGATTCAGGCGGGGTTTCCCTGGGTAAAGTATATTAACCTGGAGGAAGACCGGGGAGCTGGAGCATATAACCGGGGCGGGGAAGAGGCAACCGGGGAACTTATTATTTTGCTTTCAGATGAATCAAAATTACCGGGGGTAGATACTGTTTCCCGCATAGTAAATAAATTTCGAGAAAATAGAAATTTGGGGGCCGCTGGATTTCGAGTTATAGATCGAAACGAGCAGGAAATAGAATGGTTTAACTGGGAATACGTTGGCGATTACCAAACCGGATATTTAAGTCCGGCTTTTCTGGTGGGAGCTTCGGCAATCAGGCCGGAAATGTTTGAACGAACCGAAGGATTCTGGGAACCGTATTATTCACCTGTGGCCGACCGTGATCTGGCAACCCGGATAATTGCCACCGGAGCCGAGGTTCGGTATTTTCCTTCGATTACTCTGGTTTGGAACAGTTCGCCGAAACCCCAGCGTGGAACTCGTTTTGATTACCTGATCACCAGAAATATGATCTGGTATTTCTGGCGTAATTATGGAATCTCCCGGGCTGTGTATAAAACAATCGGTCATATTTTTAACTCGCTGGGGGAAGTTCTGGCAGGGCGCTCCCGACCAGTGCCCATTTTAAAAGGTCTCGGGGAAGGCTTATTTAAAATTAAAGAAGCTTTTCAGGCACGAAAACCGGTGGAAAATCGATATTTACCTCTTGTCGAGGGCAAAAGATTTTCCCCCGACTGATTTTTTAGCGAAATTCCAGGTGAGGATATAGTCGTGGATATTATTCTTGGCCATCAAAACCATGATTTTGATTGTGTGGCGTCCATGGTGGCGGTAAAAAAATTATATCCGGAAGCAAAAATATTTTTGCAGCCAACCGCTGAAGGTGGAGTGCTGGAATTTTTGAATTTATACCGCAATCATTTTTCGTTTTTTAAATATTCGGAATACAGGGAACAGGATATAGACAGGTTAATCGTGGTTGATACCAACAGCAGGGATCGCCTGGGACCTTATGTCGAACTGCTGGAGCGAGCGGATAAAGTCATTGTTTATGATCATCATCCGCCGGAAAATGCAACTATTGAAGCTGACGAGTATAATTTTGACGAAGCCGGGGCTTTAATAACAATACTGATTGAAAAAATAAGGGAACGTCAGCTTATTCCTAACGATTTTGAAGCCACACTTTTTATGCTCGGGTTGCACCAGGAAACTGGTGGATTGCAGTTTGGTACGACCGGTCCGCGGGATTATGAAGCGGGAAGGTTTCTTCTTGAAGCGGGGGCCGATCTTGATCTTGTTCAGAACTTCTGCCACCGGCGGTTGACGGATCAACAGCGGGAGTTGTTTCGTGAACTTCTGGATAATTCCCGTAATATTTCAATCAATAATGTACCGGTTACGCTGTCAACCGCTCACCGTGAGGAATATATACCGGAAATTGCTCTGCTGGCCCATAAACTTCGGGATACTGAAAACGCAAACCTTATCTGTCTTCTGGTACAGATGGGCAGCAGGATTCAGCTTGTGATTCGTAACCGCTACAGTCACGTTGATGCGGGCGCTATTGCTGATCAATTTGGCGGTGGAGGGCACAAGCGAGCGGCTTCAGCCACACTGTCCGGGGTCACCCTGGAAGAAGCCCGGGAAGCACTGGTGAATCATTTGAATGAAAAATTGAAACCGGAACTGGTTGCCAGCAATATAATGACCACTCCGGTTCATTCCATTCGGCCCGATCTCCCGGTGAAGGAAGCGCATGAAGTAATGCTCAGGCTCGGTCATCATGGTTTGCCTATAACTGACGAGGATAATAAATTAATCGGTATTATTACCCGCAGTGACGTGGATAAAGCTATTGACCATGAGCTTACCCATGCTCCAGTGAAAGGTTTCATGACTCCGGACGTTGTTACCATCGACCCCGATCTTGGTCTCCAGGAGATTCAAAACGTTATGATGTCCAATCAGATAGGACGATTACCTGTGGTGAAGGAAAATAGATTGGTGGGGATTGTAACGCGTACTGATCTGATTCGTGTGCTTCATGAAAGACATCAACCAAGCCGGGAAGAACAGTTTCAACAGCCACCGGCTTATTCCAGTATTCAAAATCCTGATAATATTGAGTCACTCCTAAAACAGATCCTGGAGAGAAAATGGTACCGAAGGCTAAAGGAATGGGGGGAATTATGCAACCAATGGGATGACACTATTTTTCTTGTCGGAGGATGTGTCCGGGATATTTTGATGGAGGAGTCCACTAAAGATTTTGACCTGGTGGTTGAAAATGACGGGATAAAATTTGCCCGGCACCTGGTTTCAAAAGTCGGGGGGGAGGTTTCTGTGCACAAAAAATTTGGAACTGCGGTAATCACACTTCCCGATGGAGATAAGGTTGATGTTGCCACGGCTCGTTCGGAATATTACAGCCATCCCGCTGCCCTGCCCCGGGTAGAATTAAAACATGCTTCTGTATACCAGGATTTGCAGCGCCGTGATTTTACCATCAATGCGATGGCCGTTAATTTATCCCCCGGGTTCTTCGGTGATTTGCTTGATTTTTACGGGGGGCGCCAGGATATCGAAGAGGGGAGGATCAGAATCCTGTATTCGACAAGTTTCCTGGATGATCCGACAAGAATCTTCAGAGCTATCCGTTTTGCATCCCGGTTTGATTTTAAAATCGGCCAAAAGACTAATTTTCAGCTGAGACAGGCGGTAGAAGGACGGCCGTTTGAACCGGTGAGCGGGGACCGGTTGCGCGAGGAACTATTCATGATTTTCCAGGAGGAAGAACCGTGGAAAATAGTAAATAACCTGGCGGAATACGAGGTGTTAACTTCCCTGCATTCGGGGCTGGAACTTGATAAAAAAATGAAGGTTTGGTTTGATAATACTCATAAATTACTATCTAAATACAATCCAAACCGCCCGGAGTTGATTTATCTTTGTTTATTTTCAGATTCTCTGTCGGCCGAAGAAGCCCGGAGATTTGGTCAGCGCTTGACACTGAGCAGCAGTAATCTTGCGATACTGGAAAACTATCACCAGGGATTAATAAAAACAGATAAATTGAAGAAAGCTGATAAAAAATCTGAGATCTATCAGACACTGGATAATATTGGCAATGGTGAAGTTCTTCTTGCCCTGCGGGCCCGTCTGCCTGAAGAATTAAGCAAAAAAATACAGATTTATCAGGATGAATTGTGCCGACAGCAGCCCCTGATCAATGGCAAGGATCTGCAGAAGTGGGGGATGAAGCCCGGTCCGGAGTTGGGAGGATTGCTGAAAAAACTTTTTTTGCAGCAACTGGATATGCCCGAGCCCACCCGGGAAAAATTAAAAAGAAAACTTCAGTATGAAAAGCCCGGGCTGGATATTTCTTAACGTATTTTCTGCTATAGAATTTCACCGGCGAGAAAATGTAAATATATCCTGATAAATGTTATTCTTTTTTTGTACAATCTTATTTCATACCGGGAGAAATCTGTGTGATGGTGGTTGAATATCACGTATATGATGAACAGTATCAGGGGCCTCTGGACAGTTTGCTGGAAGCTGCACGGAAGCAGGATGTTGAACTGAGCAGGGTTAGTATTTCAAGACTCCTGCGGGAGCGTCGTGGGCTATCGGCAGAGAGACGGCGGC
>JBNJDC010000140.1:0-4426 GCA_051744565.1 bacterium | reverse complement strand
AGTGACCGGGGGATTCCCGATTACTTGAGAATAGATATTAATTTAGGCCACAATTAATAATTTTCTATTTTAACTAAGAAAGAAATTTCTAAATCAGGCCTATTCTCTTCAAAAGCTATATTAGTTGAAATGGCCAGTGCCGTCAATAAAATCTGATTTGGGAGGGATGATTTTAAAAATTTAAACAAAAGACAATAACTTTACCTCCGAGGCTTCCCGGTACAACGAGGGAGCCTCTTACCCATAAAATTGCGTCACCAATAAGAATGAAAAATGAAACTGGGTTAATCCTGCCAAAGGACCACGCAATCGCGGCCACCTTCCTTAGCCTGGTAGAGAGCTTTGTCGGCACGGGTGAAGAACTCCTCGGCCGACTCGGGGGGCTGATACTCCGCCACTCCGATACTACAGGTTACCTCCGGGTGTTCACCAGAAGCTTCAAAAGGAGTGTTCCTGACTTTCTCACGCAAACGGTTCGCCATCTCCTCGGCAGGCTTTAGTTCTGTTTCCGGGAGTAGCACGGCAAATTCTTCGCCACCGTATCTTCCACATATGTCGCTGTCACGGGCGTGGGTGGCAATTATTTCTCCGATTTTTTCCAACACCCTGTCCCCGAAAACGTGTCCATAGTTGTCGTTCAACTGTTTAAAATGGTCGAGGTCAATCATGAGTAAGGATAAGGGTTTGTCGTATCGACTGGCTTCCTCAATCTCCTGCTCAAAGAGGTTTAACCAGTGCCGGTGGCTGAAAAGTCCCGTAAGTGAATCTCGTTCGGCCAGTTGTTTCATTTTCTTTTGTATCGTTTTTTGTCTATAGAAATAAAAGCTCAGGGCTCCGGTTAAGATCAGTCCAAAAATAAGCAGAAACTCGGAGTTCCAGTTCCGGTTAGCGGCCCAGAACTGAGGAGTTGCCACAAATCGGATGACGTATTTTCGATTACCGATTGATAAGGAAGATGTTTGGCTCACGGTCGAATTTGATTGAAATTTTTTGGGTTTTTCATGGGAAATGACAAAGGACTCGCTGGCCCTGTTAAAAAATCCATAAAGATTCTGTTTTTGCCGGGGCCAGGGGGATTTGAGAACGATATTAAATTGATTTAGAACAGGTGAGCGGAGAGGGCGAAGAGTTTGGGCAATGATCCTATCCAAACGGAATACTCCCCCGATAAATCCTTCAAATGAACGACCGGAAGTACTTGTTCCCTTGAAAACGGGTTTGAGCAATAAGAGCCTGATTGAGTTAGCGTCCTCATTACTTTCAGCCTGATAGATGGGGATAGTAACAAAATCCTGGCCCCTAAAGGCTCCCTTTAAGGCCCGCATCATCTTTTCTTTTTCCATTGTATTTTTTTGAATCCACCGGTGGTCCTGGGGACTCCCCACGAAATACTGAATTCCCAGCGCGAGGTTATTATCATTTTTCTCCAGATACCGTAGAGATTTTTTTGATGTGTCTTCAATCCACATAATGGATTCTAATGGGTCACGTTCTTGTTGCGCTCTCTGCACGAATACGGTAAATTCCCCCTCGGTAACATTGGAATCGATCCCGAACAAATCCTCGACGGAGTTTAACATCTCTTTGTGAGTATCAAGTTGCTGACGAATTGATTCCAGGGGAGCATTCATCAGTTCTTCAAATCGATTGCGCATGAGCCGGGCCCTGTATTTGCTCACCAGATAGTAACTACCCATTGAAAGAGTAATTCCGAGGATAATCGCTATCCAAACTGATACGTAACTTATTTGATTCTTCGACATATTCATTTTTTTAATACACCGACAGCTTTCACATTAAAAATTAATGTCAATAAATCTGCGCAATAAACTGTAATAACTAAAGTTCTTAGCTTGAAAAAATAAAGCAAAAGTTTCAAGTAGGCGGCCAAAGTTCTCCAGGTAAGTAATCCAACCGTCCTAAGCCCGGGTAAGCCTCCGATTATCGGGGCGACGAAAGCACTACTAAGGTAACTCCTGCTTCCAAAAACTTACTGAATAAAAAAAGAGAGATATTTAAAATTTGTTATATTTATTCCCAAAACCATATTAGCGGAAATGACCGACAGCGTCAATAAAATCTGATTTCGGAAGGGAAGGATTTTGGGTATTTAAAAAAAAGTCATTAACTTAATAACTAAACCTCCGAGGCTTCAAAATTGGACTCCTGAAAGGAAACCAACGAGAGGATGGCAATTCGGAGGGAGCCTCAACTGGCTCGGCTCATTAGCCTCGTCCCTCTCGCCGGGTTATGTCATTTGATAAAATATGGTGAATCAATCGGTGGGAAATACTATCATTTTTACCGATTACTTAAGGATAGAGGGTTTTCATTATCAAACACTAATTTTCCATTGGCTCAAGACATTGTGCGTCACGATATTCCAGAACCTTACCTGTTCTAAAATTCGTTCGGCGGCGTTCGGATAAATTTTCCCACACCTCTTCCGGAGCAAGCAGGGAAAGCATACAGTGGAGTCTTGTGTAAAACCTGGCGGTATCCTTCGAGTGGTCAACAAAGTCCACCAGGGCGGATTCAGCAATCTTTCGGAAAAAGGGGGAGGTTGGATACCGAAGCGTTTCTATAAATAAACTCCCGTCCCAATCCCCAAAAATGTTTTCGGGCTGGTATTTCTCAAGCTCCATCTCCGGCATAGGATTATCTAATTCCCTGTCAACTTCAGAGTAGATCGAACTAAAATAATCACCTAACGAACGACTGTCCAGGAATATTGAAAAAAAAGTCACCTTGTATTCTACCCAGGGCCCGGAAATAATCGGGGGAGATTGTCCCATGTTCGAGAAGCTCTTCTTCTCTCCACTTAAGAATTTTGGGCGCTGATCTTCGTTCAACATCGGTTTTAACTGATCCCATAGTTTCTGACGGGTTTCAGGGGCCTGCTCCAGATGGTTCTGGATGCCCTCAAAACCCTGCTGGTGAAGAACAAATCCGACCAGCACGGTTATTAAGGATCTTTCGTTAGTGATAAGGTTATTACCGATTAACACCTGGTTGGAAGTGATGGCAATAGATTCCTCGATTTTTTCTCGCTGCAGGTAGTAATCGCGGGCTGTCGAGTAAACTTTACCCAGCTTAATTAAATTCATTACCATTGGAAGTGAATCACCGTGCTTTACCGTATCAGGAAGAGCCGGTGGTCCATCGAAAAGCGTTTGCCGCAGACTTTTAAATTCCTGAGGCGGTTCTTCGTGCCATTGAACCGCGGCCTGCGTGTCGGCGGGTTCCGGAAGTTCAACCTCCGCAAACGAGTGAGTCTGCTTGATAAACTTTTTGTTCCGCCTAATTTGCTCGGGATCTTTTTCAACCTGATTGGCCTCCGGATGTGTTCGAAACATGCTGCCAACAAAAGCAACAGTAACAGTCAATACAAAAATCCCGCCCAGCGTTATTCCGACGCCAGATAGAACATCATGTATCCAACCGCTGTATCCCTTAATTTCACTGTCGCTTAATCTCAGGAAGATTAGCACAGCCATGGAGGATAAAATCAATATTCCCGCCGTCAGGTAGTCAATATTTAGTAATTCAAAATATCCCGCGATAAAATTGAGGGGCAAGCTTACTAATACACCGCCGGCACTAAGCGGGACCAAGCCGTATAATATTTTTTCGCTTAACCCGACCCGGCCGCTAATTTCCGCAAGTTTACCCACCAGGATCAGGAAAAAGAGTAAAGGAAGAATTATGGTAAATACTGCAAACCAGCCCGGTGATATAAACTCAATCTGGCGCAACAAGGCAAATGAACTCCAGTGTAAGGACAAGGCTCCTCCAAAAATCACCAATAAAGAACTTAGTAGAAACCGGATTGAAGTAAGCCCGTGGCGCAGACCGAGCACAACTGCCGGTGGTCCCACCAGGGCCAGAAAAAAGCATATGAACTGCAAGGGGGTTATTGTATTCCAGTCGCTCAACCAGGCCGGCGATTGGGCTAAAACTAATAACACCACGGCGTAAAAAACTGCCAGAAAACTATCGATTAAAAGTGCATTCCTATTATAAAACTCCTGCCATTTCTCCAATGAGTCAGCCATATTAACGCCTCACTTTCCTACCACAAAAAAGATAGGAATTTTTAAATTCGGTTTATTCATCTCGTAAGCAATAATAGTTGCAATGGCCGGGGCCGTCAATAAAATACATTGCAAAACATGCTTATACAGGCGTGATGTTCTCCGCCGCATGTTCTCCGGACGGATTTCAGTAAGTCAGCTGAATTTAGAGATTATTTTTACGGTAAAAATTCCAGACTATTGGGAGGATAAAAAATTGAACAGGACATTTAATTTTTCCCCGGACTCAGATTATTCGATAAAGGATTAGCCGAGGGAATTGAGTTGTTCTATTTCTGCAATCCAAACTATTTTACCATTTGATCTTGAATAAATTTTGTGAAAGGCAAAAT
>JBNJDC010000139.1:0-4429 GCA_051744565.1 bacterium | reverse complement strand
CTGCCTTATAGGCGGTTAATTCATGGGCTTCATGATTTAACCGGGCTAATTTATCGAGTTTCTTCCATTATCAATATAAAATTCACTCAGATTTAAAGGCCCAACGGGCCGGCATACTTACAGCCCGGGGCGTAAGCCCCGGGGAACAGAATATATATATTTAAGGCCTGAAGGGCCGAAATAACACGATTTTTTTATACTATTTTTTCGCCTTGAACTTTTTAATTTTCATCCTCATTTTCTATAAATTCCAGCACCCTTTGAAAGCGAGGAATTTCCCGCCAATCTTTCGCATAAGGTTTCACAAGCTGCCGGGCCTGTTCTTTTTCCCCCATTTGTCCGAGTAACTCAGCTGCAGCGAGGCGCCACCTGTCATCCTCTTCCGTCTTGTCACTAAACAGCTGATAATACTGCTGACGGAAAGCAGCAGCTCTTCTGTCTTCTTCCCCCCGGAACTGGCTGACCAACCCCAGGCCCACCAGGGGGTTGAGCTTTTGCTCCTGCTGTTCAAGCCGGGCCACTGCTTGCAGAGTCCGGCGGGAGAAGGGCTGGGTAAATATATTCCACATTGTTAGTAAATCAGCAAAATTTTTCTCGTGTCCATACCAGCTTTCCGACGCAAAACGAAGTGCCTGCAATCTCTGATCACGATCGGATTGTTTGTCACTTTTTTTACCTTTAGCACCGCGATAATTATTTTCCGTAAGATGCTTACCCTGAATATAGGTGTTACTCAACCAGTTTTCCCGTTCAATGCGGGGCATATAGAGCGAATGGAAGCGAAGTCGCTCATCAAAATTTTGCTTATTGTAATTCTGGATTAGATTCAGGTGGTTACGCAGGTTATCCTCAAGCCGGGTAGCCCATTCAAACTCCAGCAAGCTGCGGTAAGGATTGTCCAAATTTCGTTCAATAAGGGCAATGTTGTTGTGAATCTGGGCATAGTTGGGGGCCAGGTCCGTAAGCTTTTCATACTGCCGACCGGCCTCTTCGTAACGCCCCTGGGATAGATAAATGTAGCCCAGCTTATAACGGGTTGACATATTATGGGGGGAATAACCCAGCGCTTTTTCCCCGGCGGCTTCGGCCTCATTCCAGTCAACCCGGTCGGCCTCCGCCATCTGAATGAGCATATTCATCCGTTTCAGGTTAAAATCTCCCCGCAGACGCTTGTAAAACTCGTACCCACAAAAAGCCAATATAGAAATTATTATTAGATGAAACGGCGTTTTCCAGCTCAACTCGGGCAGATACCGGGAATAGCGACTAATAACACCCGTTTTACCTTTTTTTTCCAGGTTCCTTCCCTTCCCCGAAGCGACCCGGATTGTTGCACAAACCAGGGAGAGTATGAACCAGAAAGTAAAAGTGGAAGACATCCAGCGCAGGTTAACAGAGGCCAGGTTTTGAACCAATCCGGCCGAAACTCCACTTAAAAGTCCAATCGTCAGCCAGGCATAAAACCGATCCCGGTTGCGAAGTAAAAAGCGGTAAGCAAATATACCCAGGCTCACCATTATTGTTAAAAATAGAGCCAGCCCCACCACGCCGTCTTCCATCAAAATTTCCATGTATTCGTTATGGCTGTGGCGGGTATTGTGACTGACTCGAAACCTGTGATAAAACGTGGGCCTGTAGTTGGGAAAAACAAGTTGAAACACACCGTTACCATGACCGGCGACCGGACTGTCCAGGGCGGCCCGGGTCGAACCAGTCCACATTATCCACCGGACCCGGCTGGTCCCCATCTGCAGGTCAAAAGCCTGCAGAACATCCATGATGAAACCTTCCGGAGTTATAATATACACGGCAACAAGCACCAGTAAAAAACCAACTATTCCCCAGATCAGCCACTCCTTCTTGATTTCTACAATACCTTCCAGATAGATAAAGCGCAGGGCCAGCAGACCAAAAATAAACAGGGCGGCCAGAAAACCCAGAACTCCCGTCCGCGTTCCCGTGCCAATTAACAGGTAAAACTGAGTCAGGGCCAGCAAAATAAGAACAATTCGCACCGCCCATTTTTTAGTTGCAAATATATACCCGGTAATAACGGGGGTGGTCATCAGTAAAAAGCCCGCAAAAAAGTTCTGGTTCCCGAAGGTGGAAATCAAGGGTAGATTGTTCCTCCCCCAGTCATAAAGGGACATTCCCCAGTATTGAAAAAATCCAATCCCCGTCGCATAAATGCAGGCCGCAAAAAGAACCCACATTCCCCACTGGATTCTCTTCTTTGTCTGAAAAGCTCGCTGAACCATAAAAAACATCAGGAACATTGCCAGGTAACGACCCAGCTCTTCAATACTATAGTGCCAGAAGTTACTCATAAACAGAGCGGTAATAACTATCCAGCCAAAAAGGAGGGAAATAGGTATGTTAAGCGGATCTTTCTCCAGCTCAAATTTTCCAGTTTCCAGGGCTTCAACCATCCAGAAAGCAAAAAGGGTAAACATGATAAACTGGGCCAGCAAAGGCTTCAAAAGAACAATATTCTGGTTCCCCTGGCCAATTTCTTCAGCAGTAAAACCCACCAGCAGAAACAGGTTATACAGCAGCTTGTTCTGTTCACCAATAAAAAATATTAACGGTACAATTATCACCGCAGCCAGAATTCCTAAAAATATAAGTTTATCTACAGCTTTAGAAATTGGTTTTCTCATCTTTTGCGCCACCTGTTATAAATGATTAAGAACTTAGATAATTCGATAAATTAATATGTCTGTTTATAAAATTTATTTTTTGAGTTCTTTACTTACCGGGGGAACCCGAAGTTTTCTTTTCTCAAGTAAATGCAACCTGTAATCCGACTCCAGAAGTTTATTGTAATTCAAGCGAGAAATATCCTCCAGTTTATTAATCAACACCGTATCATCAGCAAAAATACCAACTAAAAGAGAAGGATCATATGTTTCGTCCATTGCCGGTGGATAATTATATCTAATCATCCCGTAAGGTGAATGAAGTCGATGGCTGTCAAAATCATAAACAAATTTTTCTTCTTCCAATAAACCCTTATTTCGCCAGTAAGGATAATAATTTCCAATAAAGAGTTCTGTTTCCACCTGCCGAAAATATCCGGCGGGATAGTCACTAATTAATCCATCCAGCCGAAAAACATTTTTGGCCGCCATGTGTATTTCAATCTGTCGCCACTGGTAAGGATCAAACCGGGTTCGCCTTGGAAGAATTAGATAATCTCTATTTCTCTGATGAAGATGGGTAAAAGATATATCACCGGCCGTATTAACTTCCAGGTGAGGAGCCTGGCGGGGCAGCAGAATATAGATGAACAAAATAGCGACCATTATATAGCCGACTATTTTCAAATAACGATTGACTCGAACGTCCAGGATTAAAACAATTCCGCCAGTTAACCCGATAACAGTCCATAATTCGGCGCCCGGGGTCCCGGCAAGGGGTTCCAACCACCGAATAAGATAAACTATCCCCTGTTCAACCTGAAAAAATAACCACTCAATATTATCAGCAAAGAAAGTCCAGTTAACCAGGAGAAAGGGAACCTGCAAAAGGAGTAAAAATATAAACGGAATAAAGATTATACCCGCCAGGAAGCTAAAAATAAAACCCAGCCGGGGAAAATAATTAAAGTGGTAGATAACCGCCGGCAAAACTCCAAAAAAGGCGCCCAGGTTATAAACAAACAGGCGTAAAAACCCCCAGGGGACAACCCGGGTATAGGGAGCAACAAAAAAGATACCGGCAACTGCACTGACCGAGAGCTGAAATCCGGCGGAAAATATCACGAATGGATTGAGTAAAACCAGGATAAAAACAGCACTTATTAACAACGACCACCCGCCGGTCTTTCGCTCCAGCCAGAGGGCTAACACTCCCAGCCAGACCATTAAACCGGCTCGCAAAGCGGGCAGGGGCCAGCCAAGAAATAATAAATACAGCAGGAGAAAAAAAGTAATAACAACAAACTTAACAGTATTGCTGTACTTATCAAACATGTAGAGGACAAACCAGCTCACAAATCCCACGTGCAAGCCACTGATAACAAACAGGTGAATGATACCCAGCCGGCGCAAATATGAGTTCAAGCGGAGGCCAAGGGCGTTTTTTTCTCCCAGGGCCAGGGTTTTTAAAAACGAGACAGTAAGCGGCCAGCGCTCCTGTTTTGAATTTAACCATTCAGTAATTATCTGCCGGAATCCCGCCAGCCAGCCGGCGGGATCAACCGGGGGAGCCCGGGTAATTCCGCCGTGGACCCGGTCGATATCTACCAACCCGTGATAGCCTTCCCGGCGCAGGTAGTCGGCAAATCCACCGTTATCGTGAATCCCTTGCCCCCGTCCCGTCAGCCGGACATGCTTACGGGCTAAACCTTCAAATAAATCCTGCTGGGTGGCAGAGATATATAGCCGGGCGGAAAAATCAGTGCGGTTGACTGTTTCAACTTTAAAAT
>JBNJDC010000138.1:0-4474 GCA_051744565.1 bacterium | reverse complement strand
GATCCAGAACCTTTTCTGGGCCACGGGCTACAACACCTTCGCCATCCCCCTGGCGGCGGGCGTGCTCTTCCCCTGGGGAATTATCCTCAGCCCGGCGGTAGGAGCAGTCCTGATGTCAATGAGCACAGTAATCGTCGCCGTCAACGCCCGTTTTTTAAAAATTTAACATCCCCGGGAATATTTTGAAATTGAGGACCCGGCCGAAAAAGAAGCACCGGAGGTTGAGTTTTAAAAAGTTTCTTAATAAAAACTCCGGCGGCTATTCCGATTTCAGGGGGAATTCAAACTCAAAGACTGTCCAGTCGTTGCTCTCGTAGGCCAGATCACCCTGCAGCTGGTTCTTGATGATGTTTGAGACCAGGGGCAGACCGAGGGTATCTCCACCGGAAATTAAAAAATCATCGGGTAAACCCTGCCCGTCATCGGCCACTTTTATCTGGTAATTGTCTTCCCGGATTCTAAATTCCACCTTTAATGTGCCCGTGTCCCGGTCCGCGAAACCGTGACTGAAAGCGTTGGTTACCAGCTCATTGACGGCCAAGGCACAGGGGATCGACCTGTCCAGGTCAAGATTATGCTCTCCCAGCCGGAACTCCATCTCGATTTTCTTTTCCGCCGGGACCATGGAATCTTTAAGTTCGCTGACCAGTTTCTTAAGATAACTTCCAAAATCAAGCTCCGAGTATTCCTCGCTCGCGTAAATTTCCTTGTGGATAAGAGCCATCGAATGAATCCTGTTTATACTCTGGGAGAGAAACCTCTCAAACTCATCGTCTTCAACCTGCATCTCCTGCATTTCCAGGAGGCTAATTATTGTAAACAGGTTATTTTTTACCCGGTGATGAATTTCCCGCAGTAATACTTTTTTCTCCTCCAGGGATTTCTCAAGCGCCTGTTCTTTTTCCCGGCGCTCGGTTATATCCGTATAAATCCCAAGCACGGTCCCCTCATCCAGCTCGATTGCATCCATGATCCCGAACCTTTTCTCCCCGTCCTTAGTTATGTAGGGTAATTCAGTTCTTATCTCCCCCTCCCGCAACAGCTCCGCATACGTCGCCTCGACTTCCTCTTCAAACTCCGGGGGCAACATGTCATAGATATCCATCTGGAGGAGCTCATCCTCTGAATAACCGGTGTTTTGAACGGCGGCTTCATTAACCTCCAGGTAATTTCCCTCGGTATCCAAAATAAAGATGCTGTGGGGGGAACTGTTAATATAACTGCGAAATTTCTCCTCTGTTTTTCGACGTTCACTTACCTCCGTCCGCAACTCGGTGTTGGCTTCAGCCAGCTCGGCGGTCCGCTCCGTCACTTTTTTTTCGAGCGTGTTTTTGGAGTGCAGGACCCGGGCGTAGAAATGAAAAGCCACCAGCAACATCTGCAGAAGAACCAGGACATAAATATGAACGTAAACAGCCCGGGAATACCAGGTGGCCTCGACCGTCCCGATTTCCTGGCCCTCGTAGCTGATTTCCGCCGTAATTTTCTCCCCGGAAATTAAATTTAACGCCCGGAGAAATCGCTCCGTCCCCCCCGGTTTCTCCCGCTTAACCGCCTGGAACACCTGCCCGTCGGGTTCCCGCACCGTAATTTTCCCATAATTGTTACTCCGGGCGGCAAGGCGCATGTATTTGGCAGCGGACTGGTGGTTATAATTCCAGAGATCACCGGCAATAACCTGGGCCTGGGTGTTAATATGTGACTGTATTCTCCTGTAATCCCATTGCTCGTAAAAATACACGAAACAGACAAAGATAACAGCTAAAATAAACGCAGCCAGGAGGGTCAGTTTATTGTAATCAAACCAGAAGCTATTTTCTTTTTCTGGCATTGATATCCTCCCAGTAACTGTCATAGTCGTCCTCCTTTTTTAGTTCTGTTAGCTGTTCATTAAATTCCTGCAAAAGTTTGGAGGAATTCTCTAGCGCCCTGGAAAAGATAAGGTGACAGGGAGTTATGGTTAATGGTTTTGGAGAATGGCTAACCCGGGCAACTTTCTCCTCCGGGAAATGCTTGTGGAGCAGGGTATAACCCCTGGCTTTTTCAGAAGCAAAAACATCTATCCTGCCGTTAATCAATTTCTGGAAGTTGTTCAAATCATTATTGGCTTTATCAAAATTCAAAACTCCTTCCTCGGCCTGCCGCCAGAACTCGTCTGTATAGGTATGGCCGCGGGTAACCCCGATCCGAAACTCCTTAAGATCCTCCAGGTCCTCCCATTCTTTTACCGGATTTTCTTTCCGGTAAAAAAACACCACCCTGTCCCAGGACAGCGGTTTGCTGAAATAAAAATCTTTTTCCCTTCTTTTGCTTGTCCACCAGTAAGCAGAGGCATGCACCTTCCCTTTCCGGGCCAAAACCAGGGCTCTTTTCCAGGGATAAAATTTAAACTCAACCCCGTAGCCGGCCCGGTTAAATACCTCCCTCACCACCTGCAGGTAGGGACCGCCCCCCTCCAGGTTTTTCCCCGTCCAGGGGGCATAGTTGCCGGCGGAAACGGTAACTGTCTCCCCGAAAACCGGTCCGGTGAATATTATAAGTAAAACCGTGAAAACGGATAAAAAAACCGGCAATTTATTTAGCATCAAATCCCCCCTGACAATCCCGCTGAATATCGATTTAGAAACTTAACTGTTTCCGCAGCCTGACTCCGTTTTGTTCCAGATCACAAAAAAATAATCACACTTCTTCGCCCCCACTACTTTCAAGCTAACACACTGACCCGGGTATTACCAGTTCAAATAAATTATTTGGTTAAAACAAGGATCTATATCAAAATTTTAAACCAGTGATTTGTCAAGTTTTTGATTAACAAGTAAATAAGAGGTGTAAAAACTATCATTGCAAGACAAAAATCTTACAGAATTTTTTAAAAAATAGCTGGCTTTCTAAGCTAACTCGCCATGGACGTTGGAAGAATGATTACACGAGGTTAAAATTTAAAGCTAACAATCTATTAAAGTAAGAGATAAAAAACCCCCGGCACCTAAAATAGTGCCGGGGAAATATTAACAGGTCGGCTTTGCTCCTGAATTAGTTTTATTTAGCCGTGTTACGGGCAATATCCACCAGGACAATGAGCAGTTCAGCTACCAGGTAAAAAGTTACCAGAAAAGATAACCCTGCTCCCACAGCCCCCAGGAAAAATCCAATCGCGGGCTTGATCCCGGCGGCTCCATAGCCCGGATGCATCATTGGTACAGCTACGGGAAAAACTTCCCCGATCAAATTGCTCAATGGACGGGGCAGGCCGGCAAAAAGCAAGACCACGGTCCCGCCCACGGCAACATTTGCGGCAATTACCGCATATATTTCCCCCATCATTCGACTTAAATTGGAGAAAATTGGAATAACCGTGTACCGGCCGGCCTCTATCTCAGAAATTTTATTGCTGCGGATCCAGATCGTGTGTAGAACCATGTAACTGGCCACAACAAAGATTATTTGGACCCAGAGCAGGCCTAAAAAACCACCAAAGCTTACCTCGGTGACAAAACTCCAATTTTTTGCAAATCGATAAAGGGCCAAAAGAGCAAATACTCCGCATATAACCTTGAGCAAAATAGAAAAAATCCTGCGTAAAACCTCTCCTTCTGAAAACCAATCGAGAACATCGGACATAAATAAATAAGACATCTTATCACCTCACAAAAATAGGGTAATTTATAACACTTCATCACTGTCGGATTAACAGTCTTTCCATTGAAAGTTTACATTAACTATAAAATGTAACCCTGTCAATCTCAACTTTTGTTGTGATTGTAAAGATAGTTGTAGTTAGCTAGCACCGGAGCAGACAGGCGAAAGCTGTAAAACCGGCGCCGAAGCTGACCATTACCACGTAGTCCCCGGGCCGGAGGTTATTATTTCTTTTTATCTGCCGGAGGACAAACACCACGCTCGCCGAGGACATGTTCCCGTAATTTTCAAAAACTGAGTAGGAATGTTCCAGCTTCCGGGCGGTCAAGTCAAGAGAGTCCCGGACTTCGTCCAGGACACTTTTTCCGCCCGGGTGAACGGCCCAGTGCTGGACATCTTCCGGTTGCAGGTTGTTTTTGTCCAATAGATTGTCCACCACCCGGCGACAGGCCTCCCCGCCCACCTCGGGCACGTCGGGGGCAAGGACATTCTTCAGTTTCCCGGCTTCCGTTTCAAACATAAGTTTTTCTCTTTTATCAGTTAAAATTAAAGTTTCAAAGTCAAGGATCTCAAAAATTCCTTCCGCCTCTGAAAGGAGAAGGGCGCCCGCTCCGTCGCCAAAAATGGCGTTGGATACTATCTGTCCGGGATCCTCCTGCCGGTAAAATGTGGCTGTACAGATCTCAACGGGAACCGAAAGAGCAACCGAGCCGGCGTTGGCCCGCACATAATCAGCGGTTGCCTGCAGGTTGGGTATCGCTCCCCCGCAGCCCATGCCCATGATATCACATACGTTTGTAGTTTCTTCCAATCCCAAATCTTCCACCCTGCCGGA
>JBNJDC010000137.1:0-4549 GCA_051744565.1 bacterium | reverse complement strand
CCGGTCTGGCGGTAATACCGGGCCAGGTTCAAACCAAGCTGGAGTGCTTTTTCTCCCTGCCAGTCCTTCCAATCACCTGCCGCCGGTAAATAATCGCCGACCTTTTCATAACGACCCATTCGTACCAGTTGATTCATCTGTTCCAGGAGAAGGGTTTGTCTGCTTTCATACGGTAAATCAGCAGTCTGAAGAAAATCTGCTCCCGCTTTCAACGCCAGCTCCTCCCAGCCGCGCTTGTGGAGTTCAGCCAGGACCGCACTTGATTTGGCTACAATTAACCCGCTATCGCCGGCAATCCGGGGAATTAACTCCTTCGCCCAGATACTCTTTTTTATTTTATTCTGAAGGAAAAATTCCAACCACGTCTCTTTGAATCCTTCTTCTGTAGCTATCCGGGCACTTTCTTCCACAAGTTCAGTTAAACGGCTATCAGATTTATCTTCAGCCTTTGCTCGCCTGTATTTTAATAAACTGAAATTTAAACGATTTTCTCCGGTTAAATTCGCGGGCTTTATTTTCCCGGCCCACCGATCAAACCGGGCAAAATCTTCCTCCGCAAGGGCCAGGTCAGCCAGGTGATAGGCAGACCGCGAAAACCAGGGTTCATCCGTTTCTTCTTCCACAAGCTCCTGCCAGCTCGTGCGTGCCCGTTTAGTTTCACCTTCAATTTTTGCCAGCAGCGCCCGGTAATAACGGGCCCCGGGGGCCGCTTCTATTTCCAGCCAGCGGTCATAGTCCTTACGGGCCGCTTCATAATTCTTCAACTCATAATTAATCGCCCCCCTGAGCTTCAAAACCCTGGTTTTGAGGTTCCGGCCGACTTCCTCCGCCGCCGGAACAATTTCCCGGGCTTTTTGATAATTATCCCGGTTATATTCAACCAGTCCCCGGTAGTAACGCCACTCGGGCAATTTTCTTTCTTCCGGATCCATCCGGGCAAGCCGGCGGGCAACACTGTCGTAATTGTTACGGGTGGCAAAAGCACGAATTAAAAATTTATTTGTTTCCGGATCCTCCACCCGGGCCTGCCGGTACTGTTCAATCGCCCGTTCATCCTCCCCGGCCTCGAGAAGGTAATCCCCCAGCTCAAGTCTCAACTTTGAACTCGCCGGTTCCTCCAGCAGTTTTACTGCCCTCTTATAAGCCTCGACCGCCGCCGCAAAATTTTCTTCTTCGCGCTGGAGACGAGCTAAATCCCGGTAGGCTTTCCCCCTGATTTTCACGGCAGTATCCCCGGCCAGCTCTTGCAAATGCTCACGGGCCTGCTTTAAGTTCCCGCGGTCAATCTCCACCCAGGCAATACCATAGCGGGCAAGCGGTCCATATTCGGGGTCCCCCGCCACCTGTTGATAATTTTCAAGCGCCTCTTCCAGGTTTTCTTTCATGTAATAAGCTTCCGCCCGCAAAAATCGGGCCCGGGAATGGTGGGAACCTGAATCAGCCAGCACCTTATCCGTCAATTCAAGCACCCGCTCGTAATTCTCATTATCCAGTTCAAACCGGGCATATTTTACCGTCCACGTATCACCGGCAGGGTTGGCCCGGTGGTATCTGTCCGCCCAATTTTGATAATCATCTTCTTCCCCCAGTTGCAGATAAAATCGGGCGACCGCCTCGGCCACGGAAACGGGAGCCTGTGCATAAGAATCAGGATTGTTTTCAAGGAAAGAAATTAACTCCCGCCCGCCCGCGTTATCCCTTTCCCGGGCGCTTCGCAGCCCCCGTTCAAGCGCCGTGTGGGTCCGTATTTTATTCAGGGGAGCTTCGGACAGGGCGTCCGCATAATATTCCAAGGCCGAATCGTAATTATCCTCGGCATAGAACGCCTCCCCTATCCCGTAGAAAGCTCGGGCCCGATAACCGGTATCATTATAATTTTTCAAGAAATTATTAAACTGGCGGCGGGCAAGCTGGTGTTCTCCCTCCTGCAGCAGGGCAATTCCGGCCTGGAACTCCCGCTGCATCCGCCGGGCGGAGAAATCAAACAGTCCCTGCCCGTAGGCGGGGGAAAAGACAAGCAAAGAAAATAAAATTAAACCAGGAACAATCGCCAGATTATTCAAATACCATTTTTTCATATTAAAGTCATCCCGGGGTTAATTCCCCCGACCATCCAATCAAGTTGATCGTTATTTCAACCACAGAAACAGTTGCTCTAATTATCGGCATAATCCCCCAACTAATTTACCGCTGCCTGCTCCCACAAACTCTTTCTCCTGGTTTGCCACCACCGGAGCAAACCTAAAAACAACACGAGAGTGAATATCCTCCGCAGGTAAAGTTTAACTATTTTCAACTTTGAACTTGAAACTTAAAACTTTGAACTTGAAACTTGCAACTGCTTTAATTTTATCTATTTAGCCAGTTTCAGAATCCTGAACGAACCCCTGATCACCACGCCAAAAACAATAGCCCCCACAACCAGGTCCGGAATTTGAGAATTTAGTAAATTAACCAGGATCCCGGCCGTAATAACTCCCCCGTTAATAATAATATCGTTGGAGGTAAAAATCATGCTGGCTTTCATATGCGCCTCCCGGTTTTCAGATTTCTGCAAAATATACAGGCAAACAACGTTTGCCACAAGGGCCAGGGAAGCAACAATAATCATGGTTTTAAATTCAGGAGGCTCACTGTCGGTGAGAACCCGGCGGAGAACTTCAGAAAAACCAAGAATAGCGAGGATAAACTGGAAATAACCGGCAAGGCGGGCAACCAGTTTTTTTGTCGACAGCGCCTTGCCAATCGCCAGCAGACTTAAGCCGTAAACTGTAGAATCGGCAAACATATCCAGTGAATCGCCCACCAGGCCCATCGACCCGGAGAGTAAGCCCGCCGTCATTTCAACTATAAAAAAGACAAAATTAATAACCAGAACGGCCCATAAATATGGGGCCGCATCCGTCTGCTCTTTTTTCGATTCTCCGGTATTTTCAGTTTTTTCACTCTCGATAAACTCCGAACCCAGGTCCAGGGAAGCAAGCCGCTCACTAATTAAATCAGCATCCGTGTGGTGAAAAACTTCAAGTTGGCGCTCGGCTAAATCAAACTCCAGCCGGGCGATCCCCTCCAAATCCTCCAGTTCGGAACGAATCATCTGTTCTTCCGCCGGACAATCCATCTTTTCAATCCGATATTTACTGTTAATCATTCATAAACACACCTGGAGGTAAAAGAAATGAATTTTATACTGTTGTGCAATATAGCCCTTGTTTAGAAATATAATCCTTCCGCGAAACATGAAGTTTTAATGGCAATATACCACCGTCATTGCCATTCAGCACAAACAACCGTCATTGCCGGACACCGTTCCAGCAATCAACTTTCCCCGCCCCTGTCATTGCCGGGCTTGACCCGGCAATCCATTTTGAATTTGCCGTTAAAGAACAAATTTAATTCAAAATCAACATGGATTCCGGGGTCGGACCCCGGAATGACAACCAAAACAGCTATTAATTGCCGGCAACACCTCATGTTGAAGTAAATTTTGCCGTTATTATTGACTTTCACTTTGTACCTAAGAGATTATAATCCCTTACTTTTACACTTGGCTCTTTCACACTTTTACACTAACCACCGGACAGCCAGCCTTAACTTTTCAATCATCCAGCAAACTGGTGTCAATCAGAGGTTCGTCATTGTCCTCACCGTATTTTTCATTATGAAATTCTTCCAGGATTCGTCGCGGTTCCGGATAGGTCATCTGAATCGTAGCGTCCCCGAAGGACATCCACTCGTAATCTTTAAGTTCGGGAGGAATATTAACTTCAGCTTCCGCGGCCACCTGGCCCGGATAAAGATAAACCGTCTTTTTATGCTCTTTCCCGTCGCGTTCGAACGTATACTCTATTGTTCTTTCAACTTCAGTATCAAGCTCCACTTCCTCCGCCGAAATTGAGGTTTCCTCCTCCAGGATACGCAAAGCAGCCCCGGTAATTTCCTCATCCTCCTCAACGCCCTCCTTCGGAAAACTCCAGTGGCCCTGTTCATAACTCAAAAGAAGATATTCAACTTCCCCATCTCGTTCCCGATAAGGAATAACACCAGCGGAAATTTCTTCAACAACGTCTCCACTCATTGTAATTCAGCCCTTTCTATTTGGTTTTGTTAACCTGCTTATATTATATCAAAATAAAATCCACTTCAGCTAAAGATAATATTATCATCCATAAAAATAGTTTGAAGATATCCTTTGTAAAAACCAGGCATATCATCCCCCCTGAAGTGAAGGGGGGGATGAGAGATCAGGCAATAGATGGATTGGAAAAATATCGTATTTATCTACAATGGTGCCTTAAATCAGTTCCAATAAAGTTTTCCATCGCCTCCCCGGCCTCCTGCTTTTTGCTGGGGATCAGATGGCCGTAAACATCGAGGGTTGTCGACACCCTCGAATGGCCGAGCATATTGGAGACCACGTTGGGATCCTCGTCCTGGCTTAACAATAGACTGGCGCAGGTGTGAAAGGTGAGCGGCCTGGGCCGGGAAGAATTGAGTTTGATGTATGAACAGGGTTATGGATCAACGGAGATTGCAAGATGGTTCAATC
>JBNJDC010000136.1:0-4607 GCA_051744565.1 bacterium | reverse complement strand
CAGTGGACACGTAGGTGAATGAAGGAACAACCACTTCCGCTTCCGGCGGCAGGTCAAGGGCAATTAGCGCCAGCTCAAGAGCATGAGTGCAGGAGGTAACGGTGAGGCTCCGGGGGATATCCCAACCATCCTCAAGGTAACTCTCCACTTTTTCACAATAAGGACCAGGGCCGACTATATAACGACTTTCCAGGCATTTACTTATTTCCCGGGCCTCGGCTTCACCGACACTGGGCCGGTGATAAGGAATTCCCTCCGGAGCTGTCGGTTCCCCCCCGTCAAGAGCCAGTTCTTCAGCCATATAAAACTACCGGAAACAGTCGTTAATTTTCATTCCGAACTTAGAACCAGTTGGCGACTTCGAGGAAAAGAGGAACGAAAACGACCGAGACGATGGACATTAACTTGATCAGAATATTTAAGGAAGGTCCGGAAGTGTCCTTGAACGGGTCACCAACAGTGTCTCCGACAACTGCCGCGGAATGGGCATCGGAACCTTTACCGCCGAAGTTACCCTTTTCAATAAATTTTTTGGCGTTATCCCAGGCTCCGCCGGAGTTAGCCATGAAAATAGCCAGGAGGAAACCGGTTACAATTGCCCCGGCCAGAAGTCCGCCAAGAGCACTTGGATCCCAGATTCCCACCAGGATTGGAATAACCACGGCCATTGTTCCCGGCAGAATCATCTCCCGGAGCGCCGCAGTCGTGGAAATATCAATACATTTTTGGTAATCAGGTTTCTCATCTCCGTCGAGAATTTCCGGGATATTATCAAATTGTCGACGAACTTCGGTAATCATATCCTGAGCAGCCTGACCAACTGAAAGCATAGTTACGGCCGAGAAGAGGAAGGGAAGAAGCCCTCCAATTAACAGGCCGACCATTACCCGGGGGTTGGTAATAGAAAAAGAAATATCGCCAATCCCCTCCTGGTAGTTACTGAACAGAGCCAGGGCCGTAAGTGCGGCCGAGCCAATGGCGAATCCTTTTCCAATTGCCGCGGTTGTATTTCCAACCGAGTCGAGAGCTTCTGCTTTTTCCCGAACATCCTGACCCATACCGGCCATCTCGGCAATTCCCGCGGCATTGTCAGCCACAGGGCCAAAACAATCAACGGCAAGAGTTATTCCCAGCGTGGAAAGCATTCCCACGGCTGAGAGGGCAATCCCGTAAAGCCCCGCCAGGCGGTGAGCGCAGATTATGCCAACCACAACCGCCAGGACCGGAACCCAGGTACTTTTCATTCCCACGGAAATTCCGCGGATAATGTTGGTCGCCGCCCCGGTTTCGGACGCTTCGGAAATAGACTGGGTGGGTGAATAATCGTAAGAAGTATAAATTTCTGTTGAAAGTCCAATTACAACCCCGACAATCAACCCGGCAATCATTGCTCCGAAAATACTCAATGTAGCGCTCAGGTTCCCTTCGAAAAGCCAGTAAATTGTTCCAAAGGAAAGAACAGCCATAATTACAGCAGAAGCAAAAACTCCCAGGTTCAGGGACATGTGCAGATTATCCCCCGAACCGCGGCCAACAAAAAAGCTACCAACCAGGGAAGAAAAAATGCCGATCCCAGCCAGCAATAACGGCAGAACCATGGCAATACCTTCAAATCCTGCCGGCAACAGTTCCAGCTCGCCGGAGGTGCCGGCCACAACCAGAAAGGAGAGGGCCATGGCCGAAATTATGGAGTTAGCATAAGACTCAAAGAGATCGGCTCCCATCCCGGCAACATCGCCAACATTATCACCGACATTATCAGCAATAACAGCGGGGTTACGGGGAGAGTCTTCCGGAATACCCGCTTCAACTTTTCCCACCAGGTCGGCGCCGACGTCAGCCGCTTTTGTATAAATACCGCCGCCAACGCGGGCGAAAAGAGCAATTGAACTGGCACCAAAACCAAACCCGAACAGAACCTCGGGTTTAAAACCGAAATAATAAAAAAGCCCAATCCCTAACACACCAAATCCAACGACGCTAAGCCCCATTACTCCGCCGCTGGCAAAAGCCACTTTCAGTCCGCTTTTTATATCGTGATCAACCGCATTGGCGGCCCGGGAGTTGGCAATCGTGGCAATCCTCATGCCCAGGTTTCCGGCCAGGGCGGAAAGAAAAGCCCCGACTATATAAGCCAACCATATGTATTGAGGAAAATCTTTTATTTTCCAGCCCAGTATTCCCAGCAAGGCGGTAACCACAAGGGCAAATACTATTAAACCTTTATACTCTTTGTTTAAAAATGTCATTGCCCCTCTGTAAACTTCATCGGATAACTCCACCATCTTTTCATCGCCCCGGGGCTGAGATTTTACTTTAAAAGTCAAAACTACTGCCCAGAGCAAACCAAGTACTGCCAGACCAATACTTATCAAAGTTAAGTTTGCAGGTTCCATAACTTAACCGCTCCTCTCAAAAATTATATTAATTAGTTTATCCAACTTAGTTTAAGCAGGTTAACTAATCTTTGCAAGCCAAAACTTCAGGCGAAGAAAATTATTATACCGTAAAAAAGGGTAAGGTCAATTATTCATGTTCACCAAACCATTTGTTTAATTTACCTGTGGTCTATAAACTAAAGGCAAAATTATTCTTTATGGGGTTTAAATTATATGGCGTTGATGATTGTAGAATCTCCGACAAAAATAAAAACTCTGGCCAAAATTTTAGGTAATGACTGGCAGTTTGTGGCTACCCGGGGGCATATTTATGATCTGCCGGAAAAAGATATGGGACTGGAAAAAGACTATACCCCCCGCTGGGTTACAGATGATAACAAAACTGTTAATTATATCCGCAAGCAGGCAAAGGATAACAATGAAATTTTTATTGCCTCCGATCCCGACCGGGAGGGCGAAGCCATAGCCTGGCAGGTTTCAGAGCTTATCCTGAAAAACCGGGAAACCAGCCGGGCGCGCCTGAATTCCATCACCAGGGATGATGTTGAAGAAGAAATTTCAAATCCTGGAAAACTGGACACCGACATGGTCCGGGCCCAGTGGGCACGACGAATCCTTGATCGACTGGCCGGATATAAAATCAGTCCTTTTTTAATAAACGCTTTCAAGGGGAAAAAATTGTCAGCGGGTAGAGTTCAAAGCGCAGTCCTGGCCCGAATAGTTGAACGCCACCGGGAGGTAGAAGCTTTTGAACCGGAAACTTTTTACAATATTGAAGCCCTTGTTCAACCGGACAAAAATTCTTCGGAACTTAACCTGAAAGCAAAATTAACGCAAATAGACGATGAAAAAATAGGAACAAAAGAAGATGAGAAACTTCTCACCGACAGGAAACGGGCGGAGAATATCTGCGCAACTGTTCGGGAAAACGGACTGGTTCTAAAGGAAAAGAAAAGCCAAAAAACTACCACCAATCCTTCATTTCCCCTGGACAGTTCAGCCATGCTGCAGCTTGCTTCAAGCTGGTTTAACTGGCCGGCGGGAAAAACAATGAACGTGGCCCAATCCCTTTATGAAAAAGGATTGATAACCTATCACCGTTCCGATTCCAGCAAACTCTCGCGCAAGGGCTGTAAATCAGCGGCCGCTTTTATTAACGATCAATACGGTTCCGAATTCCACCAGTGGCGGGGAGGAGGGGGCGGAGAACAGGAAGGTCACGAGGCCATCCGCGCCCAGTATGCCGGTTTGAAACCGGATGATCTTCACAGTGTGAGTTCAGCCCAGCGAACCCTCTACGGTCTGATCTGGCTGAAATATATCCAGTCCCAGATGAAGGCGGCCCGCTGGAACAAGCTAACGTTACTTTTTCAGCCCCCGGAAGAAAATAGAATCATTTTCAAAGGGGAGGCACGCTCAATTGAGGACGAAGGTTTTTATCGCTGTCAGCTTGAAAATCAGACTGCCCCGCCGGAAAAAGAATTAACAAGAGATGAGTTTGAAACCTTAAAAAACTGCTCCAACTACCTTGTAGAGGAAGTTGAGCCCCATGAATCACAGACCCGGGGGCCCTCAAATTTTACCGAGGGTTCACTTGTTCAGATGATGAAACAGGAAAAAATAGGACGCCCTTCCACCTATGCCTCGACGATCAAGCGGTTGTTTTCCCGTCGCTATATTGACAATGAAAAAGGAAAAATAATACCAACTCCCCGCGGGGTAGATGTTATCGATTTTTTATCAAAAACAATCCCGGCAATCTGTGAGGTGCAGTTCACCCGGAAAATGGAGGAGGAACTGGACAGGATAGCTGAAGGGGAGGAGGACTGGCAAAAATATGTAAAAGAGTTCGATCAAAAATTAGAGAGCTGGCTGGAGGAAGCTGAAGGGGCAAAACCGGAGGGAAACGCGGAACTGAAGCATGAAATTCTTGACTACGAAGTTTGTCCGCGGTGCGAAGGAAATTTAATCCTGCGCGAAGGAAAATACGGGGAATTTGTTCACTGCGAGGAGGAAGATTGTGATTTTTCTTCCAACCCGCCGGCCAAGACCTACCTCTGTCCGATCTGCGAGCGGCATATGATCAAACGAAAGGGAAAAAAATCTACTTTTTACAACTGTATTGCCTATCCGGAATGTGAGGGGAAGCGGCCGGTGGCCGAGCGCGATGCCGACGTTGCCCGCGATGCCGTGGTAGGCGAAGGCGTC
>JBNJDC010000135.1:0-4610 GCA_051744565.1 bacterium | reverse complement strand
GCCTCGGTCCCCGGGGACAAAATTACCGTCCGGGCCAGGGTAAAAGCGAGCGATGCCACCGGGGTGGAAATGGAAGCCCTGAACGCTGCTTCCACGGCCGCCCTTACTCTCTACGACATGTGTAAATGTGAAAGCAAAAAAATCAAAATAACCAACCTCCACCTGCTGGAAAAAGCAGGCGGAAAAAGCGGTAACTGGAAGGACGGAGGTTCTTAGTTTAATGAAAAAATTTATTCCCATCCTCTTATTATTAACCTGCTTCAGCCTGGGGTCGACTGCAGCTTCAGCGGCTGAAACACTGCCGGTCAGCAAGCTGGAGGCGGGGATGAAGGGCTACGGTAAAACTGTCCTCAGCGGAAAACGGGTGGACACATTCCCGGTGGAGATTTTAGGGGTTATGAAAAAGGTTATGCCCGACCAGGATTTAATCTTAATCCGGGCGGAAAACGACACCCTGGTTCACACTAATATCATCTCGGGAATGAGCGGCAGCCCAATTTATATCAACGGAAAATTAATCGGAGCCCTGGCCTATTCCTGGCCCTTTGAGAAGGAACCAATTGCCGGTGTGACCCCGATCAAAAATATTCGGAATACCCCGGGAGATTTCAAACGGACAAGCGGAGATAACTCCTTCAAAAAAATCACGACACCGCTCGTGACTTCCGGGTTTTCCGAAGAATCACTGGAATCTATTTCCGGGAAATTTAAAAAAATGGGGCTCCCCGTTCAATTCATAAACGGCGGTAACCCGGGCCAAAACGGGATCGACAGCGGAGCAATCAAAAATATCGAGCCCGGTAGTGCTGTCGGTATCCAGCTCATCCGCGGCGATTTAAACATGGCGGCCATTGGAACGGCCACCGAAATTGACCGAGAAAACAACAGGCTCTACGCCTTCGGCCATCCCTTTTTAAACTCGGGGGAAATTGAATTCCCCATGACTACGGCCCGGGTGCAAACTTTTATTCCCAGCCTGCAGAGTTCCTTTAAAATTGCCTCGCCGGAAAAAACAATCGGAGTCATTACTACCGATCGCCAGGCCACTGTTGCGGGAGAATTGGGGAAAAAGGCGGATCTTATCCCGGTAAAAATTAATTTAAATAATCCGGCCCAACAAGCGGGGAACAGTTACTCGGTCGAGATAATTCGCAATAAATTTTTAACCCCCGGGCTTCTTAACAGCGTGGCAGCTAATTTTGCCCGGGCCAAAATACAACAACTGGGTGTAAACAAAATCACCACAAATATCCAGGTTGAACTGGCTAACCATCCTAACCTGGATATCCAGCGGGTTACTGCCGCCTCACAACCACTTGACTACCGTCCATTTCTTGAACTGCAGCAACTATGGCTAAACAAGTTTCAAAAACCGGAAATTGAAAAAATCGCGCTGGATATAACACTTGAAAGAGGTGAGCAGACGGCCCGGATTACCGACCTGTGGACAAATAGGGCCCACGTTGTTCCGGGGGAAAAAATCACTGTCTTCGCAAAATTGGAACCGCACCGGAAGGATGAAGTTATCAAAAGTTTTGATTTTCGGCTTCCGGATGATTTGCCCGGGAGACAGATCCGGCTGTCAGCAACATCTGCCGGGCGCCTGAGCAGGCAAAAACCTGCTCCCGAATCTCTTGCCCAGGTGATTGAATTTCTAAATAATAGAAAAAATAACACCGGACTCGCCGTTGTTATTGCATACCCCGGTTTGAATATGAATTTTTATGGAAAGCGTTATAAAAATATTCCTCCCGGCTTTGCCCGGATGCTCAGGCCAGAAAATAATCAGGATATCAGGGCGATCCCCGCCTCTATTAAAAAAATAATCGATACCGGTTGGCTTTTGTCCGGGAAAAAAAGTATTGAGTTACCCGTGAAATCCAAATAACTTTTAACAGGAGCTTAAAAAAATGAAACTAAATAACAAGCTTGTTGCACTGTTTTTTCTGTTCGTCTGTCTTACCGTTACCTCGGCAGCTGGAGCAGCGACAACACGCTTCTGGCAGCACACAACACTGGAGGATTTTATGCAGGGAGAATTTAAGGGAACCGGAATTACCTCGGATGGCACGGTAGTTCCCACCTGGTCGGCAAAAGAAAAAACTCTGACCGAACAAATTGCCTGGGCCAGCGCAACCGTGGGGAATACATCCGTGGTTGGAACTTCTCAACCTGGCCGGCTCTATCGAATAAGAGATAAGAATGATGAGTTAAAACAAAAAGAATTGCTACGGACGGATGGTCTGGGATTCACTGCCCTGGTGAAAACTGAAGAAGGTATTTACGCCGCTGAGTCTCCGGAGGGAAATATTTACCGCTACTCCAAAAAGGAAGACACCGCGGTAAAAATAACCAGCCTTCCCGACAGCTATCTGCTCAGCATGATTCCCGACAATGACAACCGGGGTTTTTATGTGGGCACCGGTAACAGCGCAAACGTTTATCATGTCCAGCCCGATGGTGATTTTTCCAGCATAAATATTCCCGGGAATGAAGATAAAAATATCCAGGCCCTGGCTCTGTTTGCCGGTGATTTATACGCCGGCGACGATTACGGACTTCTTTACCGTCGGGAAAAAAAGGATCAATTAAAACCCATCTACGGTTTCCCGGATTCTGAAATAAAAAGTCTTGCCGCGGGTAATCATTCCCTCTACCTGGCGGTTAACGGCGTCCAACACACAAAAAGACAGGAAGAGGAACAACGCAAGCAACAGAAAGAAGCTCAATTAATCCGTCAGAAATTAAACCACCAGGAGCAAACAGGCGGGCAAAATATTCCGGCCGCTCCCCCTGTATCCGCGGATACCGAAATACCGGCAAATAAAAAACAAGAAAATGAAATTTCTACTGCTCCAGGCTCTCCTGAAATCCCAGGCGATGAAGAAATGTCAATTTCTCCTTCCAGCAAACCCCGCCCGAGCCAACCACTGCCGGATGAAATCCCGGAAGAATTAAAACAAATTATACAGAAGCAGACTTCAAATGGAGAAATGAATAATATGCTCACCGGCAGAAGTGGAGGAACTATTCTCCAGTTTAAACCGGATGACTACCTGAATATTCTTCTCACTCGACCCGAAAGTCCCGTAAATGTCCTTAGCCTGCTTGACAAATCAAGTGAAGAACTTCTCGTGGGCATGGGAAATCCGGCCCGGGTTTATAAAATCGGCGCGGAGGGCAACCATACTGTTTTCGCCCGGCCGGCCCAGGAGCAAATTACCGGACTGGAAGTGATAGATAATTCTCTAAAAACCATGACCACCGGCAAAAACGGTGCCTTCTACCTGGAGGAAGAGTTCAAACCCTCCCGGGCAAAATTCCGGTCCCCACCTCTTGATGCCGGTTTGCTTTCCCGCTGGGGCTTGTTCCACGGCTATTCAAGCGGTGAAGTAAGCTATCGCCTCCGCTCCGGGATTGCAACTTCCGAAAATACTAAATGGTCAGAATGGTCGGAATGGAACTCGGAGAATTCGTTTCGGATTCCCGTAGACCCTGCTCGAAACCTCCAGTATGAAGTGCGTTTCCAAGATAAAAACTCTCGCCTCAGTAAAACAGAAATAGCTCACCGGGCCACCAATCAACGGCCCCAGATTACTACCTTCCAGCTGGAACCGGATCCGATAAAAGACCGCCTGTTTAATGGTAACGCCGGCCGGGCGGATCAATCTCAGTCTTCAAATTCTCAAAAACAGGCCCTGCTCCAGTTAATGGGAGAAGGGCGCGACTCCGCCCGCCAGTTTAAATGGAACGCATATGATCCCGACGGCGATGAGCTTACTTCAACTTTGAAATACAAGCCCGAAAACTCCGCGAACTGGATTACTCTGCCCGAGGCAGAGATGTTGGACGAGAATAAATATGAATGGAAAACTGGACAGATCGCTGATGGAAACTACAGTTTTAAACTAACGGTTTCCGATAAACTGTCCAATCCACCGGAAGAAAGCTATGAAGTCAGCAATACCATCGGCCCGGTGCGAATCGACAATTCACAGCCTGAATTTAAAGAAATTGAGCACACTACGGATTCAATTTCATTCCAGGCTTACGACCCGGTAAGCCGGATCCTGGACGCCCGCTATCGTGTAAACGGCGGCCAGTGGCGTAAATTAAGACCACTGGATGGCATTTTTGGTTCCAAAACGGAAGAGTTCTCATTCACGGTTCCAGAAGCTAAAAACGAAGAGGTGTTTGTTGAAATAACCATTGCAGATGAAAACGGAAACGAAAATATGATGGGAGTTACTTTACCGAGTAAATAATAATCTTGAGGACTTAAAACTGATCGAGTGATCTTTAAGCGGGGGCTAAGGTATTCCGTTTACGCAACTGTTTATTTTCTGGTAAAATTATTTTGAACTGGTTAAATTTATCGCCGGAGGATAACAAATGAAAAATCACAGGGATACGATCGAGCTGCACAGCGAACACAAGGAACAAATTATAAACATAACTTCGGAACTGCAGGGTTGTCTGGAACGTTCGGAAATTGAAGAGGGGATGATGCTTGTCTTTCCCCTGCACACAAGCTGTGCCGTCTATCTGAGCGATTCGGATGATAATTTGACCCGGGACACCCAGGAAACTCTGCGCAGTTTGATTCCTTC
>JBNJDC010000134.1:0-4628 GCA_051744565.1 bacterium | reverse complement strand
CAAATTTCTCAACTCCGGTAACTTGATTCAGCGAAATATTTCGCTACGAGGAATCAGTTTTTCAATAGCAAAGAGTATCTCAAGTTAGATCATTCAACCAGAAAAGGATATTAGCGGAAGTATTCGTCGCCGTCAATAAAATATAATTTCAGAGGGAAATGATTTTGGAATTGAAAAAAGCGACAGTAACTTAATAACTAAACCTCCGAGGCTTCCAGAGGCTTCCAGGAGGCTTCCAGACAAGCTTGTTTCTAGAAATAGAACCAATCTATCATTTAACTATGGTTCCCTGGTTTTTTATGTATTCCAGCAAAACATCCCGGGAAGTTCTTTTTAAAACATTAAAATTTATTTCCGAATATAACCGTTCAAACAAAAATTGAGACAGTACAATAATATTTTTTTCCTTTTCGGAAGAAAAAATACTTTCTAAACACCCGGAATTAAGTTCTCCGCTTCTGGTAAGAGAATCCATGTATAATTTCCGGGAATTTAATTTATCAACCTCACGTTTTATCTGTTTCCCGGAAAATCCCGGGTCGATTTCGGGCTGATCCGAAGTTATTGTATACAGGTCATTATTGAAGGGAAACAGAAGGAACAGCTCATTTTTGCGGATTGGACCAGAGGCCAGGCCGCTTCCGATTCGATAGTGGTTTACCGCCCCCTGGAGGGCTCCGGTTTGCTTTTTTAACACTCCGGCTAAAAATTTTGCCACCGGCTCTCCTTCTTTTTCGGAAACCGGGTAACGGGAAAGAGGAACTTTAACCTTCGAAAAACCTATGATTTTGTGCCAATCTTCACTTTTATTGTTCTTGAGTTTCTGCCACCACATCTGCAGATAATAACGTTGAGCCAATCCTCGCGTGAAATTACCTTCAACTTCCACAAAATAGTTGTAGAAAGGATAAGTATAGTTTGTGGCTGTAATTGTCAGATATTTTTCCAGTAATTTTATTGCTTCTTGCTTTCGATCGAGGCGATCCAGGCAACTTACGTTATATAAAATTATTTCTTCCCACAGAATATCTTCCTGCTCAAAAAGTGATCGCAACCGGTTAAAATTACTCAAGGCTTGCCGATAATCCCCTTTGAACCATTTAGCCCGGGCTAAAAGATAACGGGCATACCGATTTTTTGAAGAAAATTTTCCCAACCATTTCATTAGCTGTTGCAGAGCAGCAGTATCCGTTCTCTGCTTCCTTTCCCTCTGGCGGAAAGAAAGAGCTTCCCCCGGCGTAGAAAAAACAACTGGCAACAGGTCATATTTCTGGAGCAGTTTTAGTTCAAAAGAACCAAAGGGAGGCTCAAGGTTTGACAACGCCTGCTGAGCACCTACTATATTTTTTCGGCCCAGCAGCCAGACAGCTTCCAGTATATTTGTCCGGTTATTATTTTTCCTGAAATCCTGCTGTACCAATCGGTAATTATTACCTGCTTCGGCGCAGGAATAGTTCCATTCAACCTTTTGCGCCAGAGTTCTGTCCGTCAATACCATATTTTTATAACTGTGCAGATGCCGCGGGAGTTTTTCAACCCCCTTCGGTTTTTTAAAAGCAATAAACTCCAGTTTTATTTTTTCAAAATAATCTGCAGCGGGAAACCTCACTTCAACCCAGGTGTCCGGTTCCGAACCCAAAACGGATCGATAACCGTGGGTAACAAAACGGTTTAAACGCTCTTTATAATCTTTCCTGTAATAATCTCCCCCTATGTACCGGGCTGCTGTTCCGGGAGTTGCCGCCTGCTTCCTTACTTTTATCCCTTCAATATAATAATCCGTGGGAAAATGAAAAAATAGACTCCGACCAAATTTATCCGGATCCAGTTCGAACTCCAATTTATCGGGTTTTACCACCATTATATTGTCAACTTCCATTTGACCAATCTGGTCTTCCATCCCCAACCAAGCCAAAAGTTTCTTCAACCTTCTAAAAATCAGGGGTGAAAAATCTCCCGCAAAAACAGGCCGTTCAAACCTGTCGGACTCAAACAACCTACGAGCCATTTTTTTTACCTGTCGCCTCGCCGGCTGTGGTTTTCTTTCTTTGATTTTAAGCAGGAGTTTAAGGGCAATCTCGTAGCTGACCTTATCCCGGGCAAGTTCTTCCCTGAAACGGCTGGTTAACTGTCCGTATAACCATTCCCAGAGCTTCTCACCTTCAGTATATTTTGCAAACTGATAATAATTGTAGAGCAAGAGCGGGTCAATTTCAGAGAAGGATTTTGATTTTCTTATTTTTTTCTTCAATAGATTGAGATAGGCTGTTTGCCGGTCGCCATGCCACTTTTTATCCAGGTGTTTTTTAATCCCCCACCCATACGGGTGAAAAAAATTTAACTCCTGGAAAATATGTTCACCTGATATGTAAGGAGAAATTTTTACCTGGTCGGTTACCAGTTTTTCTTTCCGCCCGCTGACTTCTACTTTCTCTGTACCATGGCCCCGGTAAAGATCACCCGGCATATAGCCGCCGGTTACATCCTCCCCCAACCGCAGGCAATCGGCAGCAACTGAAACCTCGGGGCCATGGTCGGAAAGATAAGTGTAATCAAACCTGATCCGGACCCGACCCTCAGCAACAGGAAACATACGCAGATCCGAAACACTGTTTACAGCCGTAGTATCCGGGATTACCGGAGAAGGTTTAATACTTTGAAAAATTTTCCACTTATACGGATAATTTATGGTTTTTTCAGTCAGGTTATTACTTCCGCCCCCGGGGATCCGGTTGTCCACGGAATAAATTTCAAATTTTAACTTCTCAGTTTTTAAAGTAACCGGTATCTGCCGCTCCTTGAGAAGATCCAGTTGAGGACTTCGGGTGTTATAACTCGGGGACAGAACCACCGTATCGTAGCCCGGCTCAATCTCTTCTGAATCCTCGAAAAATAAGCGATTGCCCTTGCCTTCATACTGGGGGCGAACGGAAACATGAGCAGATCCTTCCGATTTCTCATCCAGATACGTAGTAACCTGGACTTTAAGATGGCCCGAGTCAACAGCCTGAACCTTGTAATTGACAATACAGGTTGAATCCGGTTTAGGCTTCTTTCTTTTTGAACTCTCGGTTTTAGAGGAAGATCCAAAAATTGGATTAGAAAGCGACGATGGCGCCCCGGCGGCAATATATTTAACCTTTTCTCGTTTTCCATTTTCAAAACCCGTCCCAAAATATATTGCTATAAAGACCGCACAGGTTAAAATAAAAACCTTTCTCAACATAATTTTACCCTCCCTATCAGCCTCTATCCTTAAATAATCGGTAAAAATGATAGAGGCTTCTAAAGAATCTGTCGGTTGAATTATTTAACAACTTTACCTCCAGGGAAATTTTTACGTGGCTGTTTATCGCAGTGAGGTCAAAGCCGGTTTCGAATGACCCCGGTTATCAAACAATGAAAAGGCTGCCCAGGTTTGGGTGGGATTCCACTCCGGGCTCCAGTAATAAGCCTCCACAATCTCTGAATTATTTTCAGCAAACTCAAGGAAGTCACTTAGCCACCGTTTTTGCCCCTGTGGCGTCAACTTATAGCCCGGTACCTTTTTATTCCAACCGGCAAATTGCCCCTTGATCTGGTCCGTACTGGGATAAGCAAACTCGGCTATAACGACGGGCCGCTTAATTTTTTCAGTTAATTTTTCTATTGCAATGGACAAATCCTGAAACTGGTTGCCACCGGTTTCCAATTCAGCCGTTGGATAATAAGTGAGCCCCAGATAATCAATTTGAACCTCGTGCTCTAACATTGTTTGATAAAACTCCGTGTTAAACTCCGGATTCCACCACTGGGCTAAATGTAGCATAAATTTGGCGTCCGGCTCGACGGTGCAGACACCGTTCTGAGCCGCACGGATTATTTTTGCGGCGCCGGGCCAAATCCGAGTTTTCATCCAATTTAGATTAAAACGGTGGCTCCACCGTTCCTCAAACTCCCCGCTAATCCCAAAATCTATCTCATTCCCAATCTCGTAAAAATCAATCCCTATTCCTTCGGCTTGAAAATGTCGGGCAATCCGCTCAGTATAATCCTCAACAGCCTGTACCTGCTCTGCAAGCTTCAAATTACTCCAGCGTTCGGGCACCGGTTGTTTGACGTAATCGGCCCATTGATCACTTAAAAATATAACCAGGTAAGGTTCAAGTCCATTCTGTTGAGCCCGGCGGGCCGTTTCAATTGCATAACTCAGCCCACCCGGCCCCGTATCCCCCACCCATAAGCGGATTCGTTTCTTCTTGACTCCCTGGGCTGAAAATTGCCGTAAAGGATTAATATTCTTCCCGTCGTGAGTCCATACCTTCCCCTTACGTTTAAGCTGGAGATAATAATTGGCATCAACACCAATTTTAAACGAGTTTTCGCCGGCTTCATTTGCTCGTTCTGTTGCCTCCGGCTCCGCGCCGGGACCAGAAGCCTTCCGAAGTAATTTCGGACCACAAGCACCCAAAATTAATATAAACACTGAACCGAGCAGTAAAGCCTGGAAAAAACGATTCATTAATCTCCAACCTTGAAATATTCAAACAAGTGACCGGGGGATTCCCGATTACTTGAGAATAGATATTAATTTAGGCCACAATTAATAATTTTCTATTTTAACTAAGAAAGAAATTTCTAAATCAGGC
>JBNJDC010000133.1:0-4634 GCA_051744565.1 bacterium | reverse complement strand
AAATCCTGGTAAATAATTCCTGAACCACTTTTGTCCAATAAAAGCCCTTGCTTTGGGCCTCCCCCAATCCCTATTCTCTGTTCTCTATTCTCTATTCTCAATTTTCCCTTTGCTATTCTCTATTCTCCTAATCTCTATTCTCTATTCTCTATTCTCTACCTATCCATATACGGCCAGCCCTCGACCACGCTGGTTACCACGTCCCGGGCGAGTTGGAAGAGCACCCGCTCCTGGGCGTCGTATTCAGTTTCTATGGGCGGAACCACCTCGGAATAAGTGCTCTGCCTGTATATATCCTCAAACGTCCTGAGCGCGCGATCAGTGGCGGGATCAATTAATTTGTAGTTTATCTCCACCCGGACCCGGTATTGCTGGACGCGATCGCGCTCGTCATAAATCATGGGGATCCGGCGATAGCGGTCAATATTCCCTCTCAGGATGACGTCAGCCTCCTCCGGTTTAACCAGGTTAAGCTGGCCCTCGGCCAGGAGTTGCTGAATAATTTCATCGGTAAGAATATTTTCCAGACCCGGTTCGGCGCTGGAATTATCAAAAGGGACCACGGCCAGGTCGCGAACGTTCGTGGGAATACTGTGGCTTCCTCCGGCGCAGCCCGCTAAAAGAAATAATATTAAGAAACAGGAAATGATTTTAAAACTGTCAGTATTCATAGCCCCTCATTTTATCCTCACGGTTGCGCTTGTGTTTGTGAAGCCTTTTCAAATACTCGGCAGCTACTTCCTCCCACTGCTGTTCATTACCATTATCCTTCATCCACTGTGCGTATTCAAGGGCTTTATCAATCTGGCCGATATTTTCATGAATCTGGGTCAGGTAAAAGGCCGCCTCGCCGGCAAACCCGGTCTCTTCATGTTCTTCAATAATCTCGTCAAACCACTCCCGGGCTTTTTTTGGTTTTTCCTCTTCCATCTCCACCATCCCCCGGGCCAGCAAAACCTCGGCCCGGGCGTCGGGTTCCAGCTGGGTTTCTTCCTCGATTAGCTGATCAAAAATGTCCCGGGCCCGGTCTATATCCCCGGCCAGAATAAGGGCCTGGCCCTGGAGAATTTTAGCCTCGTGTGTCCGCTCCTCAATCTCCTCGGCCGCCTGGCCAAAAGCCCCGGCTGACTTGCTGAATTCTTCCAGTTCCCGGTAGGCATAACCGGCAAGAAGCCACCGGCGTTCATCGTCCGTTTTTTTCAGCCACTTGACTGTATTCTGGTAGGAACCAAGTTTAAAATAGCCAACGGCTATTCCGTAGACAAGAGTTGACTGTTCCTCGGCAGTGACTTCATTTTCTTCCAGGTAATTTTTAGCTTCCTCAATCCCTTCCTGCGGATTGTTCGATTCCAGCACGGCCAGGATATCATCTATTTCATCTTTCACTAAAATCAACCCCGTTCCAGGAATCCATGGCAGGACTTATTCCTTCCTCCGCAACCTCTTGAACTATGGCAGGTACATTATCCATTATCCGGCTGTAAATTTCCTGTTCATCTTTATTTACCGGGGAGAGGACAAAATCCTTTCCGGTGGCGTTGGTGGGCAGGGGCCCGATACCGATTCTCAGCCGGGGAATAGCATCAGTCTGAAGGCAATCAATTATATTTTGCAGGCCGTTGTGCCCGCCCGCACTTCCCGCCGGGCGAAGCCTTACCTGGCCCACTTTTAGGTCCAGGTCGTCGTAAATAACCAGGAAATCACCGGGCTCAAATTCAAACTCCCCGGCCCATTTTTTCAGAACTTCCCCGGATCGATTAACATAAAGACCCGGTTTGCCGGCATAATCCAGCGAAGAATCAACCAGCCGGTATAATTTACCGTTATCACTGGAAATAAGATCATTCTCATAGGAAGAACAGAGAGCATCAACAGCCCGAAAACCAAGGTTATGATAGGTGCCCCGGTATTTACTGCCGGGATTTCCCAGCCCCGCGGCGCAGCTTATCGCTGACATATAGCCGGATTAACCGCCGACTTCCGGCTCAACTGCTTCTCCGGCTTCTCCTTCTTCAGCTTCTTCACCCTCCGGAACTTCTTCACCTTCGGGAACCTCTTCGCCCTCGGGAACTTCTTCGCCCTCGGCAACCTTCTCCATTGCTTCTTCAACAGTTTCTTCAACAGTTTCCACGCCGGCGGCCGGAGTAACTTCCACATCAAATTCTTCCGGCGGCTGAATACTAACCACGGTCCGGGAACCCTTGGTCAGGATTTCAACTCCCGGATCGGTTTCAATATCGGAAACAAAAACAACGTCTCCAATTTCCATTTCAGTAATATCTACTTCAACAGTCCCTGGAATATTGCTGGCTTTACAGGCTACCTCCAGCGAACGGAGGGGCTGGTCAATAATTCCATCCTCCTGCTCAACTCCCACGCTTTCTCCAACCAGTTCAATGGGAACTTCAACCTGGACCTCATCCTCGGGATTAACCTGGTGAAAATCAACATGCAGAAGTTCACTCTCCACCGGGTGAATATCCGCATCTTTGATCAAAACGGGGCGAGCATCTTCTTCCTGCTCGAGCTCCAGGTCAACCAGGACATTTTTCAGGGCCCCTCTCTTTAACAATGACCGGATATCCCGGCGACTGACCTGTAAATTTATACTTTCAACTCCACGGCCGTAAAGAACAGCCGGAACCTGTCCATTTTCCCGCAGAACTCTATTTTTAGATTTTCCGGTAGTTTCTCTTTTCTTGGCTTCTATACTAAATCCCATCGCTATGCCTCCTACAAAAATTTAATTCTTTTTTTACAGACGAATGATTGTATCATTACCTGGCCAGAAGTTTAAGCAAGGTGTGGCTAGACGAAAAGCTGTTTAATACTCTGCTCCTCGTGAATACAGCGAACAGCTTTGGCAAACATTTCCCCCGTGGAAAGAATTTCAATTTTTCCATTGTTGTCTGCTTCGTTCTCCAGGGGAATCGTATCGCAGACAAAAACTTTTTCCAGGGCTGAATCCTCAATTCTCTCGATAGCCGGACCGGAGAAGACCGGGTGAGTAGCTACTGCAACAACCGACCTGGCCCCTGAATCCGCAAGCGCCTGGGCTCCCTGGCAGAGCGTCCCCCCTGTATCAATCATATCATCGACCAGGATACAATTTTTCCCTTCCACATCTCCAATAATATTCACCACTTCCGAAAGATTCGGTTCGGGGCGACGTTTATCAATTATAGCCAGGTCAAAATCAAGTCTTTTCGCCAGGGCCCGCGACCTGTTGGCCGCACCGGCGTCGGGACTGACAATCACCGAATCATCGCCCGGATAACAGCTCTTCAGGTGATCGATAATCACCGGCGCCGAATAGAGATGATCAACAGGTATGTCAAAAAAACCCTGGATCTGGTCCGCATGCAAATGCATTGTTAAAATCCGGTCCGCGCCCGCTTCCTCAAGCAAATTGGCAACCAGCTTCGCCGAAATAGGCACCCGGGGACGATCCTTTCGATCCTGGCGAGCATAACCAAAATAAGGAATAATTGCCGTTACCCGGGCCGCCGACGCACGATGGGCGGCATCAATCATCAGCAGAAGCTCCATCAGGTTATCGTTAACCGGCCGGCAGGTGGACTGGGTTAAAAATACATCCATCCCCCGGACAGTCTGGGTGAACTGCGTCCGGACCTCTCCGTCGGCAAAACTGTCCACTCGCAACTCGCCCAGGTCATCGTCCAGGCGACCGGCGATATCTTCTGCCAGCACCGGATTGGAATTTCCCGAATATATTCGAAAATCTCTAAATCTACTCATTTTAATCCTTCTCCTTTTCTTTGCGTGGTTTCCAGTTTTCTTTCACCCAGTTTTCCTTGTTTTCCTGGGGGGCACGTGAAATAGCAAGTGCAGCCGGCGGAACATCTTCAGTCACCGTCGAACCGGCCCCAATCATTGCCCCGGCCCCTATTTCAACGGGAGCAACCAGCTCACAGTTACTCCCCACGAAAACATTATCCCCAATAACCGTCCGGTGTTTATTATAACCATCATAATTACAGGTAATTGTTCCCGCCCCGACGTTGACATCTCCGCCTACGTCGGTATCACCAATATAACTGAGGTGAGCAATGTTAGTATCTGATTTGACGTTGCTGTTTTTAACTTCGACAAAATTACCCAGGCGAACGTCATCCTCCACCGCTGTTCCCGGCCGCAGGTGGCAATACGGGCCAATTTCCACCGAACTACCGGTCTTAACTCTATTTATATAGGAATATTCAACAAAATTATCGGGGCCAAGCTCAGAATTAATAACCACGCTGCTGCCACTTATAACCGTTCCCCGGCCAATTTTTGTTTCCCCGGTCAACCGGACATCACCTTCCAGGACGTTATCGCCCGCCAGCTCCACCCAGGGCCCAATTTTTACCCGGTCCGGGTCATGAACAGTTATATTTTTACTTCTGTATTTATTTAACTGGCGCCGGTAGCCCTCCCGTTCAAATTCCAGCAGCCGGCGGCGCGTATTAATTCCCGACACCTGCCAGGAATCAGGGGCTTCCACCAGCCCCACCTGACCGCCGTTCTCGGTAATAGTGCTGCACATTGTTAGCCCCGGGGCGCTGGGGTGTTGCGTTACTTATTGCGTTTGTGGCTATTCAAAACAGCCCTCCCCCTCCCTATGGATTCTA
>JBNJDC010000132.1:0-4697 GCA_051744565.1 bacterium | reverse complement strand
GATAGATATGATGATGACAAATACAATATTGTCATCTTTAGAAAGACATAATCTCTTCTGTTTTCTTCTCCAGCAGCTCGTCAACCATATCCTCGTGTTGATCAGTTATTTCCTGAATCCTTTCGCGAGCTCGATGGGCATCGTCCTCAGAAATTTCCCCTTCATTTTCATACAGCGAAACTTCATCCCGGGCTTCCCGTCGTATTTTACGGATTTCGATCTTGGCATCTTCAGCGTATTCTTTAACCACTCCGGCCAATTCCTTCCGTCTTTCCTCAGTCAAATCAGGTATCTGGATGCGAATTATCTCCCCGTCGTTATTGGGGGTTAATCCCAGGTCGGACTCCATAATCGCTTTTTCGATGTCTTCCAGCGAACCGGCGTCATAAGGCTGAATCACAACCTGCTTGGCATCCGGAACCTGGATTTTTGCCAGCTGATTCATGGGCGTGGCGCTGCCGTAATAATTAACATTAATATTTTCAAACATAGCGGACGTGGCCCGGCCGGTCCGCACGCTTTTAAATTCCCCCTGAAGATTTTTCAAAATTTGTTTCATTTTCTGTTCGGTCTGCTGAAAAACTTGATCAAGCATGGTTGTCCCCTCCGTCAATTAAAGTGCCTACATGTTTTCCTTCAACTACACGTTTAAGGTTACCATCTTTTTTTATATTGAAAACTACAATTGGCAGGTTATTGTCGCGACAGAGTGAAGTTGCCGCCAGGTCCATGACCCGTAGGTTCTTATCTAAAGCATCCATAAACCCAAGGTGTTCAAAACGGATAGCATCTTCATCTTCTTCCGGATCACGATCATAGACCCCATCAACCCGGGTGGCCTTAAGCAAAGCGTCGGCATCCGTTTCCAGCCCCCGGAGAGCTGCCGCAGTATCAGTTGTGAAAAAGGGCCGGCCCGTCCCGGCAACAGCTATGTTAATCCCACCCTTTTCAAGGTGTGTAATAGCTTTATCCCGGCTAAATTGCTCCCCAATTGCTTCAATTTCAAGTGCACTGAACAGCCGGGGAGAAGCTCCCCGGGCCCTCAGGGCATCTTTCAGGGCCAATCCATTAATAACAGTCGCCATCATCCCCATGTAATCGGCATCCACCCGGTCCATCCCCATCCGACTGGCTGCCAGGCCGCGAAAAATATTTCCGCCGCCAACCACAATAGTCAACTGCAACCCGCTGCGATCACATTCAACTATCTGTTCGGCCAGGGTCTCCATTACCGAGGGCGCAATCCCATAACCGGTGTCCCCCTGAAGCACTTCCCCGCTTAGTTTCAGTACTACCCGTTTAAATCGCAGTTCATCGTTCATACGATCAACCTATTTCCTCGGCTACTTCCCGGGCAAAATCTTCTTCCTCGGTTTCTATCCCCTCACCGACTTCATAGCGGACAAATCGTCGAATTCGAACATTCTCATCAACTTCGGCAATCGTTTCTTCCACAAGTTCCCCAACAGTTTGATCGGATTCCCGGATATAGGGCTGTTCCAGAAGAACTTCCTGCTGATAAAACTGCTTGTCCAGTTTACCTTCCATGATCTGTTCCTGGACATGCTCGGGCTTATCCTCAAGTTCTCCCGACATCTGTTCTTTTATAATGTTCTTTTCACTTTCCAGGACATCCGACGGTACGTCTTCCTTGGAAACATAGGAAGGATTCTGGGCGGCGATCTGCATGCTCACTTCTTCCACTAGTTGTTCAAACTGATCCGTGTTGGCAACAAAATCAGTTTCACAGTTTATTTCGACGAGAACTCCGATGTTACCGCCCATGTGCAGGTAGGTTCCAACCAGACCTTCGGCTGCTTTTCCAGACTTCTGCTTGGCCGCCTCAATTCCTTTTTCCCTTAAATACTGGGCAGCAGCTTCGGGATCTCCGTCCTTCTCTTTTAGTGCTTCCTTACAATCCATGATTCCAGCGCCGGTTTCCTGGCGCAATTCCTTTACGTCCTTTGCAGATACAGACATGCTCCAAACACTCCTTCAGCTAATAATTAATTGATTAAACTGTATTATTCCGCAGCGGGCGCTTCGGTTTTTTCCTCTGAACCCTCCGCGGTTTCTTCAACTTCAGCGACAGCTTCCGGTTCTTCTTCCTCAGTTTCCTCTTCTTCGGCCGGAGCCTCTTCAATTGCATCCTCTGCACTCTCCAGTTCCTCTTCCTCGCTCGACTCAATTATTTCTGCTTCTGCCGGAATTTCCTGTTCCTCAACTTCTTCGGCCTGGAGAGCAGCCTGCTCTTCGGCAAGCCGTTTTTCCCGAATTTCACGGCCTTCAATTACAGCATCGGCAATAATCTCGTTATAGAGAGCAAGGCCGCGGATCGCATCGTCGTTACCGGGGATTCCGTAATCCACGTCGTCCGGATCACAGTTTGTGTCCATAATTCCCACCACGGGGATATCCAGCTTGTGGGCCTCGGAAACTGCAATTTCTTCTCGCATTACGTCAGTAATCCACAGCATATCGGGAAGAGAATCCATCTCGCGAATTCCGGACAGGTTCCGTTCAAGCCGTCTTTTTTCCCGAACTTTACGGCGGGCTTCTTTATTGGAAAGACGATCAAGAATATTTTCTTCTTCCATCCGTTCAAGCTCTCGCAACTTATCCACGCTTTTACGGATAGTTTTAAAGTTGGTGAGAGTTCCACCCAGCCAGCGACGATTAACGTAAGGCATACCACAGCGGATAGCGTGTTCCTCAAGTGATTCTGCCGTCTGTCGCTTGGTCCCGACAAAAAGAATCTCGTCACCTTCAGCTACTCGCTGCGTAACCATCTCGGTGACACTCTTAATTTTTTCAATAGTCTGCTGAAGATCAATTATATGGACCCCTTTGCGCTCGGTGAAAATGTAAGGATCCATCTTGGGATTCCAGCGACTGGGTTGGTGGCCAAAATGGACACCGGTTTCTAACAGACGTTTCATAGGTACTTCAATCAATGAAAAAACCTCCCTGGGTTAAATCGACCGTTCCTTTCAACTCCAGTCCAATTACGTCTTTAAACGTAACACCCGGACGGGAATTCAGAAACGTGATTGATTAAGTTAGTTAATTAAATTCATTCGATCAGCTTTAAGCTAAAAATTATATCAGCAAACAGTTAAAATAACAATCATTATTACCCTGTCAATCAAAACAAACTGTTTTTACCGACTCCGAAATATTTAGCTGTTCAACTTTTATTTTTCCGCGCACAGCATTCGTAAGGTAAACACTTTCCGCTTCAAACAATTCTTCCCGATGGATGTCCGCTTCGACCGCTCCTTTTTCCAGCATTACTTCCCGCATAATTCCCGGCAACAATCCCCGCTCAACCGGGGGAGTATAAAGCTGATTGTTCTTTTCTATGAAAATATTGCTAATTGTCCCCTCCGTCAAATAACCTCCTTTATCCACCAGTAAATAATCAAAATAATTTTTTTCCGCCGCCCGGGAACGTAATTCGGAATATGTAGGACGGAAAGTAGTCTTATGTTTCAGATATGGCACCTCTTCAGACTGTAGTTCTCGCCGGATTATACCAACCCGGGGGTTCGCAGGAGTGAGAGGCAAATCAGACGTTTCTATTTTTAATTGTCCGGACCTATTCACCAGCAAACGAACTTTTACCGGTTTACTACAGGATCTGAGCCGGTCAACAAGAAGCTTGCGGACCTCCTTTCGATCCAGGGAAATCGAAAAACACTCCGCCGATTTTTTTAATCTGTCCAGGTGCCTCGCCAGCAAAGACATTCCTTTCCCGGGAGAATAAGAAATTGTTTCTACCAGGGAAAATTTTGGTTGGCGACTGGACAAAAATTTAGTTTTTAGCCAGGCTTCCTCCCACTCATTTCTTGCTTCGCCATCAACCACCACCCCGCCCCCGGTTCCCAGGCGCACCAGAGAAGACTTTCTTTTATTCAACAATGTTCTAATCGCAATGTTGAAACAAAAATCTCCACCTGGTTTAAAAAGTCCAATACTTCCGGTATAAATATTACGGGGCGAGGCCTCAACCTCTTCAATAATTTTCATTGTTCGCCGCTTGGGCGCTCCGGTAATTGAACCACAGGGGAATAAAGCTCGAAAGATTTCATAGGGAGAGTCTATCTCAAGTTCTGCTTCAACCGTTGAGACCATCTGATGGAGAGTTTCATACCGTTCGATTTCAAACAGGCGAGGAACCTCTACCGTTCCTACTTTTCCAATCCGTCCCAGGTCATTTCGCAAAAGATCGACTATCATCAAATTTTCAGCCTGCTCTTTGGAGGAGTTTTGCAGATAACTTAAATTTTCCCTGTCGTCAGCAACCGTCTCCCCCCGGCAGGCCGTTCCTTTCATTGGCCGGGCCAGGATTTTTTGATCTTCACGCCGTAAAAACAACTCCGGCGAATGACTTGAGATAGTATAATTGCCCGTGTTAACGAAAGCCGCAAAAGGAACAGGATGATGACGACGGAGGCGAAGGAACAAATCAGAATTTGAAAGTTCTGTCTGAAATTTAATTTTAAAAGTGTAATTTACCTGGTAAGTATTGCCGGCTTTGATCTGTTCTTTTATCCGTTGAAAACCACGTCGGTAACGATCATAATCTATTTCTGCTTCCGGTTCAATTGCCGGCGGGGGAGAACGAAACTTTTTGTCCTCCACGAGCATTTTTTTTGACCGGGGGAAAACGCCAAACCACAGGTGGGGAAAACCTG
>JBNJDC010000131.1:0-4732 GCA_051744565.1 bacterium | reverse complement strand
GGTCTTCTGGACCTTTGGAGACGTGGGCCGGGCCGGGTGGAGCGAGGTGTCTGTTATTTTTCCCGTGGTTACCCTCGGTTCTGCTTTTTTTATCTACAACTCCTGGAATTACAATGCCCTGGATACCGGCGATGAGACGGCCCGGGGGCTGGGAGTGAATGTCCGCAGGGTCCGGCTGGTCGGCATGCTGGTGGCCACGGCAATTACTGCCACGGTAATATCTTTCCTTGGAATAATAGGTTTTGTTGGTTTGATCTGCCCGCACATGGTCCGGCGGGTTATCGGTGATGATCACCGTTACCTTCTGCCGGCAACTTTTTTGGGGGGCGCCATTTTACTTTTGTTGTCCGACATTGTCGCCCGGCTTTTACTATCGCCGCGGGTCCTGCCGGTAGCAATCCTCACCTCCTTTCTCGGGGCGCCGGTCTTTTTCTACCTCCTGTTCGATAGGAGCCGCCGGTAAAGATGTTAGAAATAGAAAACCTTACCGCCGGCTACAGTGCATCTTCCCCCGTCCTGGAGGAGATAAACTTATCCTTAAAAGAAGGAGAAATCATTGGCCTGCTGGGGCCAAACGGAGCCGGTAAAACTACTTTTCTTCGCTGTATTAACGGAGTTGTTGCCCCGGATGAGGGAAGCATCCGGGTGGAAGACCGGGAAGTCTTAAAGATGCCCGTTGAAGAGATTGCCCGCTATTTTGGTTATCTGCCCCAGGAAAATGAATCGGGACGGATGACTGTATTTGACGCTGTATTTCTCGGCCGGCGGCCATATATTGGCTGGAAGCCCGGGAAGGAGGACCTGGAGAAGACCAATGCTATTATTAATCAACTGGGGCTGGAAGATTTGAAACTGCGCCACACAGATCAACTATCCGGCGGTGAGTTGCAGAAAGTGTGTATTGCCCGGGCCCTTGTCCAGGAACCGCTGGTCTTACTTCTTGATGAACCCACCGGCAGCCTGGATTTGAAAAATCAGCGTGAGATTATGCAGACCATAAAAAGGGTGGTAAAGGAACACGAAGTAGGGGCAATTATCAGTATGCACGATATAAATCTTGCCCTGCAGTATACTGATTGTGTAGTTTTTCTCAAAGATGGTAAAATATTTACGCGTCGCCCCCCCGACCAGGTGGAGGAGGAGACAGTGGAAGCTGTGTATGAAACGGAAGTGGATATAGTTTCCGATGGAAATAAGCGGGTGGTTGTGCCCGGGTGAATTTAGAGTATTTTTTATTCTGGTGATTGATAAATGCTTTCGAAGATTGATTTTATAGCTATATGTTTACTAATTCTCATCTCCTTTACTTCCCTGCCTGCATTTTCCGCGGAAATATATGATACCACTGTGCTTGATATTCATAATCCGGGGGGAGAAACGGTAGCAAAAGTGGAGGCAAAGGTTGCTGATAAAATTATCCTTCGTTATCTTGGCCTCAGTAATACGGAAAAATTGGCCACCGGCGAAGGGATGTGGTTTGTTTATCCGGAGGCCGATACCCGCACTTTTGTCATGCGAAAAATGAATTACCCGCTTGATATAATATTTGTTGGTGAAGATAAAAAAATAACCAAAATTTATCAGGCCCCCGTTGAAGATACAAAACCCCTTACTCCCTACAGCGGCTGGGCGCGCTGGGTTCTGGAGGTCCCTTATGGTTGGTCCGCAGATAAGAAAGTAGAAGAGGGATTCCTTATTGAACCTCGTAAATTGAAAAGAGGTAGTGAAAAATGAATAAATTATTTAATAAAAGTCTTCCTGTACTTATTGTCCTTATCCTTTCCGGATTTATTTTTTGCAGCAGTGGTGTTGCCGGTGGGCAAAAATTTAAAACGGAGACGGTGGTTGAATTTGTCAGGGATAATCTCCCCCGCGTTCGCGGGCAGGTGGTCCAAATTAAAGACGATATATATGTTGAAGTCCGGGGGGACACTCGCGCCGGCAAAACAGAAATTTATCGAACAATAGTTTCTCAAGCCGGAGGGGAGATAGTCAAAGAGAGGAAGAATTTGGGGCGGGGAAAACTGGAGTTGCTTTCCGGGGGGATTGGCCGGTTAATCGTTAATTCCGAAGTAAGAGAAAAAATAAAAGTGGGCGATCAGTTTCGGAATATCCCCCGGCAATTGTTTTTGGATTTACCGGCCGACGCAAAAGAATTGCCGGAAAAACTTTCGGCTCTGTCCGGGATCAGGGCGGTCAAAAATAATCAACCGGCTGAAAACAACGAGGATCAATACCTCTTGACCGTCCGGGAAGGACAACTGCAGTTGCTGGAGGGGGAGGATCAACTGCTGGCTCGTCAGCGGTTTAAAACGGAAGCTTCCGGTGAACCAGCGGTTGAGATGATAAAAGTGGATACGCTCCCCCGAAAAATCCAGGATCTGGTGTGGGTGAAAAATGGTTCAAATTCCGCCGGTGGGAGAGAAAAATTATTTTTGGCTGCTGGTGGTGCAGTGGGCATCGGGCAAATTGAAAATAACAAGGTAAAAATAGAGAGATGGCATACCATACCCGGCCAGGTTTTGTCCCTTAGTGCCGGAAAAAACTATACCGGGAAAAATAATAGCCCGGTCCATTCGTTTTTAGCGGTTTACAGTCGGGATAATAAAATAAGAACTGTTCACCTGAGCTACAACCTTGAGGAGCAATCAATTGAGGAGGACTGGCGGGATTCCAACGTCTGGATTGAGAAAGGTAAGGCTGGATTTTATGGTTTGAAAATTGGTCTTTCCGATCCGGCCGGCGGAGCTTTTAAGCCGGTGGAAATATCGGACGGGGGCTGGGAGTGGAGCAAAGGAGATACTCGTGATTTACCTGTTCAGACGTTGCCCACTGCTTTCCAGGCGGATCAAAACAGGTTATGGCGGTTGAATGAGCCGGGGAAGCTGGAGATATTTCAGCAGGGGAAAAATATCTATACTACAACATCTACCTATGGAGGGCGACCCTTTGAACTATCAGCCCGCCAGGGCCCGAAAAAAGTGGTGCTGCATCCGGGGTTTATAGTCCGCAAGTTGAACGAGCGGGAGAAAATCCTGGTTCCCGACAATCGGCCGGAAGGAATAAGTTTTTTCCGCAGTCTGCAGGGGTATTCCGCTTCCCGCCTGTATCTCCTGGAATTTTCCGAGAATAATATAGAGACGCTCTGGGAATCGGAACGATTCCCCGGCTATATCAGTGGACTTGTCGAGGATCCACGCGGTTGGACCTGGATGTTGCAGGTGGAAGATGAAAAAGGGATGACAAATATATATAAAGTTGAAAATTTTTAACCCAGCCAGGTTTATTCAGGCCCGGGTGAAGTCGTAATGACTCATTGTTCGGGCGGCAAGCCAGAGCAGGCCTCCCCCCACCAGCAGTGAAAACAGGGAAAGACCAAGCACTGTCTCCTCAAATCCAGAAACGGCAAATATATTCTGCCAGTTTTCCGGGTTACCGACCTTAAATTGAGCCACCAGCGGGAGAGTGGAAGCTCCGATAACCAGGGCAACGTAAAATAAACCACAGAGCATGTAGAGAACGCTGCCGGCGCCGGTGACCACCTCCGCAAAATGTTCATAATCAAACTTTGGAAAAAGTGCGCCCAGGGCAAGGGCTCCTGCGGTTAAAGTTACGGTTATTGAGCCAATAAATAACACCGACCAGCCCAGCAAGCGGGGAGCAATGGGCAGCATCCAGTTGGTTAAAAAGACAAGCGAACTTCCAATAAAAATAAGCGGTACCAGGTAAAAAATCGTTTTTTGCCAGAAAAGTTGAAACATTGACAGTGGACCTGTTCTTATGATCCAGAAAGCTTTACCTTCAAAACTCAGGCTGGGAAAAACAAAGCGAACACTAATTGCAGTAATCACAAAGCCGATCAGGATCATGTTCCCGAAATAAAGCAGGTGGGTAATCAAGGGGCCCGCTCCCGCCAGCTCGGTTAAATTTACAACGTGAACAATGACGATGCCCACAAGGACCAGTAGTTGCGCCCACTGGGTGGTTTCCCGCAGGAATAGCAGGGCTTCCTTTCGACACAGGGCATTGTATGGCCGGGGGAGGAAGTTGAACAGTTTCTTTAACCAGCTTAAATTTTGTCCTGTCTGCCGCCGGGTCTGTCCCTCCCGGGTGCGAAGCCAGCCCTTTTTATACCACCTCTGGCCCAGCCAGCCACAGATTAGCAAAGTCCCCGCGGCCAACCCCAGCAACCAGAGCAACTGATCCCAGGGAAAATTTGTGCCGGAACGTGTTAGTTCGTGTAGAAAATAAGCGGCGTGGTAGGAGGGCAAACCCTCCAGCCGAACAGCTTCAAAATTATCCAGAAATTTGAAGAACAAATCACGTGCTGTCTCGGGTTGGACTAAAAGGCGGGGACTGAACAGCCGGAGGACATAGACCAGGATAAGGCCGAAGGTGATTGCAATTCCCACCATTACTGCCCGAACCCGCTTGATCGGGACCCAGTAAAGAAGAGCGACGACAAAAAAGAAACCGATGGTGGCCGGGATCATAATAAACGGGAGCATGATAAAAAATGCAAACGGATAGTAATACCAGGGGGAACCGGTTGTGTAGCCATAGCTGACCAGGATTGGGAAGCCAAAAATGATCAACATCCAGGAGGAGTGAAAAGTTGCTTCCCCCAGCCTTGCCCAGAAAACAGCACTGCTGTTTATCGGAGTGCTGAACACTCCGGCCAGGTCGGAAGTCCGGCCCAAAAGCCGAAAACGGCTGATGGGTCCGGTATGGT
>JBNJDC010000130.1:0-4744 GCA_051744565.1 bacterium | reverse complement strand
CAGGCCGGTCATTACTGTGAGTTAAAAGCCAGTTCCGGCAAACTGCATGAGAAAGGGGCCCTTGAGCTGGCCCGGTTGGCTTTGAATCCCCGCTGTGTTGATGCGGCGGTGGGGATGGCAACGATAAATGCCGCCCTGGCCGAAGATATAGGGGCCGGTGATAATATTGGGGGAGATGTCATGGAATATATAGAAATTAATCCCGGCGAAAAATGGGGGATGATCGGTAATTTTTGTCCGTTGGTTTCCCGGCTGGAGAACGAGGTTGACCTCTATGTTTTTGAACGGGAACTGGATGATAAATACCTCTATCCCGACTGGGCCGCTCCCCAGTATCTGCCCGATATGGACGTGGTCGTTCTCTCGGGAACCACGGTGACCAATAATACTTTTGACTCTCTGGTTTCCCTCTGCGGTCAGGCCCGGTCAGTGGTTTTGCTTGGTCCCTCCACTCCCCTGGCCCCCGGGATTATGAAGGATAAAGGAGTGACTCTGCTCGGGGGCACGGTGGTTGAAGAACCTGAAAAGGCAATGACAATCGTCAGCCAGGCCGGGGGAACACGCAACCTGCTGGAAGCTTCCCGGAAGGTTAACCTGGTCCTGAAATGAAGGTCCAGATAGTTTATGACAACCACGAAAATCCGGGCTTTAAATCCGGCTGGGGTTTTTCCTGCTACCTGCCCGAGTTGAAGCTTCTGTTTGATACCGGCTGGGATGCCCGGCGACTTCTCTACAACATGGATAGGCTGGAGATTGATCCGGGTGAAATTGAAAAGGTAGTAATTTCTCATTCTCACTGGGACCACGCCGGTGGCCTGCCGGGGATATTGAAGCCGGGAATGGACATTTATGTTCCCACCTCATTTTCCGACCATATGAAAGGGGAAATAAAAAAGATAGCTTCCCTGCACGAAATATCAGGAACAGAAGAGATTCTCCCCGGTATGTATTCCAGTGGAGAGCTGGGCGAAGAAATAAAAGAACAGGCCCTGGCAGTGGAGACTGAAGAGGGCTTGCTGGTGCTTACCGGCTGTGCCCACCCGGGAGTAACAAATATTTTCAAGGCCTTTAAACCGCTCGGAAACATACAGGGATTGGTTGGGGGCCTGCACGGGTTTGATAATTACCCGCTGCTGGAAGGGTTAAAGTTAATTGCCGCCAGTCACTGCACGAAACACATGGATGAAATAGCCCAAAAATTTCCTGATACTTATGAGCCTGCCCCGGTGGGCAAAAAAATTATATTTTAATTTTTTTCTTACCTTTTCATATTTTCACCGGATAGATAACTAATTCCGTGCCTCAACGGTAATCTTCCGAATTCTTGCTCACCTGGATCTGCTGGAGGAGCCCGAAAGCGAACTCCCGCGCGGCCCACCGGAAGAGTCATCAATAACCTACCAGCCGATCGCTGACGATCTGTCCCGGGGCGATGATTTATTTACGTCTATTGAATTTTTCAGGACTCCAACCAAAGGGGAGAGAAGGGGGGATTCAGCAGAAAAATAAAAATTGTGATGAAAGAAGAGAGAAAAGAGATCAGGGAAAAAAGGACGGATAATACAGTCTGGTTTTTTCTTGTATATCCGACTGAAAGGGGCTGTAATCGAAATTCTGGGAAATATTTATCATATTCTCTGGATTTTGTTTTGACATTTATTGTAGAATCTGAGATGCTCGAGTTGCACAAAAATAAAATCACCACCTACGTTGGTGGCGGTTTGAGCTGGGCTGAAACCAGTTCCGCCATTGATGAGGACTTCTTATCCCTTGATTTTCCGGTAGGGTTTGAATGGAAATTTGAGGAAAGTCCGGTTGCCCTGGGAATTCATACTACCGGTTTATTGATTCTAACTCCAGAAGTGGATATTTCACTGGGCCAGCGGATTGATTTTGGCCTCTATTATTACTTCTAATTCCTCCAATAAACCCAATTACCCGGCCAGTAAATAGTCAAAATAAAGTGCTATTTGTCTCTCAACCCAAAATTTAACTCCCACCGGGAATTTTGTTTCCCAAAAACCAACGTGTCCCCCATGGGAGGGGTTAATAAGTCTCACATAGGCCGAGCGCTTAATTTCTTTTTTTACCGGCCGGTTCAAAACCGCCATTGGATCTGACTCGGCCTGGATTAACATGGTGGAAACCTTTATTTTCTCGATGAAATTTGTAGAACTGCAGGATTCATAATAATCTTCGGCGTCTTGAAAACCGCAAAGTGGAGCCGTCAGCCGGTCATCGAATTTGCGCAGATCATTCAGCTCGTCCACCTCTTCCACCGGCAGGTGGTATCCGGAGGACCCCTGTTTCCGCCGGGCTTTTTTGCGCAAAAAATAGGTGAAAAACTTGTTATATATTTTGGAAAAACCACTTTCTATTTGCCGCACTCCAAGGTCTAAATCCAGCGGCACGGATACTCCCACTGCAGCTGATAAACTTGAATTATCCGCTGCTTCTCCCAGGTATTTGAGGAGGAGGGCTCCGCCCAGGGAAAATCCTACCCCCAGCAGTGGTTTCTCCGGATAGTTCTTCTCACACCAGTTCACAACTTCTTTCAGGTCCCCGCTGTCTTTGGCGCTGTAAAACCTGTTTTTCCTGTTCAATTCTCCCCCGCAGCAGCGCATGTTCATGGCTATTACTTTGATCCGTTTGTCTCCGAGAAATTGAGCCAATTTCTTTATATATCCCGATTGCGAGGATCCTTCCAGCCCGTGAATAAGAATCGCAACCGCTCGCCAGTCACCGTTCTTTTGGGGGTTGTCTCCAGGGGGGAATATATCCAGATCTAAAAAATCTCCGTCGGATAGTTCGAGTCTTCTTCTCCTGTATTCAATGCTGTTAAACTGACGAAATAACCAGCCGCCAATAGTCTGCAGATGTCCCCCTGTGATTGGGGAGGTGAAACTTTCCGGGCGGAAGTTTCGGAACCGCTGGTTAATATTATTTGTCTTCACTGGCTTCTTAGTACTCCTTTATATTTCATCCAGAAAGGTCTGTTTCAATCTTCAGTTATTTTACCAAAAATTAAATTTATTCCTGCTAATATATAATAAGATTTTCCGTTCTTCTTGCGATATTGTTCTTCAATACTTTTCCGAAGCTGGCAATTAACACCTGGAAAATCACTCCCTCCAGATAATTTCGCCCGGGATTCTGGTTAAAAATAGGATGTAAATGGATTCCCGGGAAAATACATCTTATAAAAGTATATATATTGTTTTCCAAAACTGCATTCAGCTATCCCGGCGGAACCTATTGTTACCCCTATGAAATAAGCATGCATTATGGCGAAGTCCCGCAACGGACACTGCCGGGATCTGCCCGCCGGTGCTGCGGGCTATCTGTTATTGGTCTTTGATTTAAATGAAAGAAACGTTATAATGAATATATATTCATTAAGAATTGCTGGATAGATAATTTGAGTAGTTTAAATTGGCAGTGACGAGAATGTTGTTCAGGAGTGATTGGCTGATGCCCTGGGTGCAAACTGACAGTTGTATTGGCTGCGGAAAGTGTGTTTCTGCCTGCCCGGAGGACGCTATTGAGTTAGAGGAGGGGCTGCCGGTTATTGATCAAAATTCCTGTCGACGATTCCGCTGCTGTGAATGTCAGAAAGCCTGCCCCGTGGAGGCAATTAAACCGGGGTTTAAAGCAACTGGATCCTAAAAAATTTGGAGGGTTGATTTGAGATGATTGATTTAAGTATAAATAGAGACCAGCTGGAACGGACTGTACAGCGCGCGCGGGAAAGAAATATTGTCATCCCTACTTTTGAACAGCAAAAAGATCCGGAGGAGATACCCGGTAAAATTAAAGATGAACTTGATGACATTGGCCTGTGGGATGTTGAAGCCCGCAACCTATTTCGAATAAGCTGGAAAAATGAGCCGGTTGAAGAGGGCGGAAGATACGGCGGGGTAAATTATGTTGAAATACCCCCGGAACTGACCGGGGTTGATGCCCGGATTATTGCCCTGGTCGGGAAATGGATGCCCACCGGTTCCCACAAGGTGGGAGCTACGTTTGGCTGCCTGGTTCCCCGGCTGGTGACCGGTCAGTTTGATCCGACGACAAACCTGGCGGTCTGGCCCTCGACCGGAAATTATTGCCGAGGGGGCGCTTACGACGCTTCCTTGCTTTCCTGTGATTCAATTGCCATCCTGCCCGAGGGAATGAGCCAGGAGCGTTTTGACTGGCTTTCAAAAGTAGCCGGGGAGGTAATTGGAACCCCGGGTACGGAATCCAACGTTAAAGAAATTTTTGACAAATGCTGGGAACTCAGGGAAGATCCCGAATATAAGGATCGGATTGTAATATTTAACCAGTTTGATGAGTTTGGTAACCATCTCTGGCATTACGAGGTAACCGGCCAGGCAATGAAAGAAGTTCTCGACCAGGAGCTGGAGGAGGGGCAGACTCTGGCGGGAACGGTATTAACCAGTGGTTCCTCTGGCACCCTGGGGTGCGCGGACCGGATGAAGGAGCTCTATCCGCACAGTCGGATAGCGGTGGGGGAGGCCCTGCAGTGTCCGACTCTGCTCTATAACGGTTACGGTGCCCACCGGATTGAGGGGATTGGTGACAAGCACGTGCCCTGGATTCATAACGTGCGCAATTCAGACACTGTAATTGGTATTGACGATAGAGATTGCATGGACCTGGTTCGCCTGTTTAATGAACCGGCGGGTAAAAAATACCTGAAAGGACAGGGTGTGCCGGAAGAATTTGTAGAAAATCTTGATCT
>JBNJDC010000129.1:0-4756 GCA_051744565.1 bacterium | reverse complement strand
AGTTACGCTTGAGGACAGCCAGGGGAATTTTATTAACCCGCTTGGTTTTTTTAGTCCCCAGCTCCCTTTTCAACCGGAGCCGGTCCTGGAAAACGTTTATTTATATCCCCTGGACGGGAAGAGCTGGATTGAGGGTCAGGCCCGGCCGACAGCCGTCACCGGTGATAAAATGGAAGTCTGGGGGCGGCTGGGGATTGAAATTGAATCCTGGAATACTCATCCCGGGAATTCAAATCGAACCCTGCCCCGGGAAATTTTACTGGAAGTGGACGGGCGGCCGCTGCGCCGGTTAAATTTTGATACGATGAGCGCGTCCGAATCTGAAGGACCGGTAACAAAGATATATAACAGTGAATTTACTAATATTGCACCGACCAGATACTTTTTAAATTTAACCCCCACCAGGGATAATCCCGGTCGGGGTCTGAAATTTAAAAAACCGGGTGAAAAAGGCGAATTGCGTCTTATTATTTATCCAGGCGGGAATCAGCCGCCGCTGGAAAGGAAATTCACCTACCGGGTTAAGAAACCCTATCAATTGAAAAATAATCCTGTCCAAAAGAAAGAAGTAAAGGTTGATGATCAGGTTAAAACAGAAAATGTACAGCTGGCCCAGGTCCAAAATTTAATTCCTCCGGTGAAAAATGATTTCGAGGATACAAAGGTTAATTTTGCCTGTAATTGGCTTGATGGTCGTCTTCAATTTGATTTAAATTTAGAAGGAAACTGGGAGGGATGGCCGGAGGTGAAAGCTTTAAAAGACAGGCAGGTAGTCTATACAGGCGATTTAATTCAACTCCAACCGGGGCAATTCAGGGGCTGGTGGGCGCCCGGGAAAAGTTATGATGGCTGGCATGAACTGCGGGTGGTAGTTGACAATGAAAAAGTGGCCCGCCGGCGGATGTATATTCAATCTTTCCAGGAATCTAAATCCAGGGCTGTTGTTGATTCCACCGGACGATATTCCGTGTATTCTGAGGGGCGGGGTTTAAATTACCAGGGGCCGGTTAATTTTAAAATTATTGATAATTTTTCAGAACCCCGTTCGGGTTTAAAAATGGTAGAACCGCCGCGTGTTCTCCGTCCCGCCCAGGTCCGTTCAACTTTCCCGATGACCGTGGATGTTACCATGGCCGGAGATGTGAATAATCCCCGGAATGTTTTGTTGTATTCCTGGAACCCGACGGCTAAGAAATGGGAAGTTTTTCCTGATCAATCGCGCATGACTGATCGGCATCGCAGCGCAAAAATTTACAGTTTTCAACGGCTGGCTTTGCTGCGGGATACCTCCGGACCTGAAATCAAAAACATTCGCCGGGGGGATAATGGTAAAATTTTTATTACCTTTGCGGATAATCAATCGGGAATTGCCAGGGAGGGGATTGAATTATTTACCCCGGATGATCATCGCCTGGATTTTTTCTGGTTTCCGCATAAAATGCAGGCCCGGGTGAATGGGAAACAGATTGAGTCAATAAATAAAATTGATTACTTGCAGATTCGGGTAACCAATCGAGCAGGTTTAAAGACGGACAGGAAGGTGTCAATTCCATAAAACCATGAAAACAAAAGAAATTATTTATACCCTGTGGACCACAGTAGCCTTTACGACAGGGATCTGGTTGTTTAACGGAATAACTTCGCCCTGGAGTTTGATTGGGGTATTTGCCGGGTTGTTTGCCGGGTTAATTGTGGGGCTATTTTTCTGGTTGTTTCGGCCCCTGCCGGTTGAGATTCGGTGGGCTCGCTGGCTTTTGCTTCTGGTGGTGGGTTTAAGCGTTGTCGCACCATTTGCCTGGGGTAACAGTTATTATCCGGGGGTAGGTGCGGTGAGCAGTGGATTATTACTTGCCGGGGCGGGTTTTGAACTTCTGGATAGGATCCTGCATATTCACGGGAGCAGACAGTTAACCAGGCGAGTCTTGATTGTGGGAGGAGGAGAAGCGGGACGGATGCTGCTGCGGGAAATTAGAAGCAATCCATCCCTTGATCGGGAGGTTGTGGGTTTTCTGGACGATGATCCAAATAAATACAAGGTAGAACATCTGCCGGTCCTGGGAGAAACTTCCCGGGTGACGGAGGTATGCCGGGAATATAACGTGGACGAAGTGATTATTGCCATGCCTTCGGTGGACGGAGCCATTATCCGCCAGATTACCCGGCAGGCGGCCCGGATAAATGCTCATTTGCGAATTGTACCGGGGATAAGAGAAATAATTGAAGGAGACGTTAACTGGAACCAGATCCGGGAGGTTAAATCGGAGGATTTGCTGGGGCGGGAGACGGTAGAGGTGGACGATGAAAATATTCATGATTTTTTGCGGGGGAAAAAGGTGCTTGTTACCGGGGCCGCCGGTTCGATCGGGAGCTGCCTGGTGGAGGAAATTTTAAAACATCCCGTCCACGAGGTGCTGGGCGTTGATTTTAATGAATCAGCTCTATATGAACTGCAGGCCGCTCAGAGTTCCGGTGGGGAAACCAATGATTTAAAAACTGTCCTGATGGATATCCGGGACAGCGGGCTTGTTGATGAGCTGGTTGCCGGTTACAAGCCCGATTTAATCCTTCATGCGGCGGCTCTTAAGCATGTCCCTGTCCTGGAAAGATTTCCCGCCGAAGGGATAAAAACAAATATCCGGGGAACCAAAAATCTGCTGCGGGCGGCCGGTGAAAATGAAGTGGAGGATTGTGTTGTTATTTCTACCGATAAAGCGGTTCAACCGGAAAGTATAATGGGAATGACCAAGCGGGTGGGAGAATTTATGGTGGGTTCTTACGGCGAGAAATATTCCACCTGTTATTCAGCGGTCAGGTTTGGGAACGTCCTGGGTAGCCGGGGGAGCGTAGTTCCGCTCTTCAAACGGCAAATAGAGAGGGGAGGGCCGGTGACGGTAACAGATCCCGAAGTGGTTCGATATTTTATGACGCCGGGAGAAGCGGTGAAACTTGTCCTTTCGGCCGCCTCTTTTCAGCATTCGGGAGCAATTCATGTCCTGGACCTTGGAGATCCTATCCGGATCCTGGACCTTGCCCGGCAGTTAATTTCTCTCTCCGGTTTTGCTCCCGACGTCGATATACCCATTGTATATACCGGCCTGCGGGAGGGGGAAAAAATGGAGGAACAATTGTTCTGTCCCGCCGAAGAGCCCGAGGAGAGTGCCCATACGGATATAAGGAGAGTAATTGCTCCTCGCTTGAGTGATGAACAAAAACAACTGCTTGTGGAATTGTCAGATAGTCCGCCTGAAAATCGCAGCACAGCTCGAAAAAAATTAGAAAAAATAATCGGGTGACAGGTACATTTTTACGGGGGAATTAAATTGAGCCTGCCCGGTCGTCTATGGAGCGGAATTCTTGACCTTTTCCTGCCCGTTCGCTGTTTGTTTTGTAACAGCGTTGTGGAAACCTACCGCTGGAATTTGCCCCTCTGCCAGGAAGATTATCAGCAATTACCCCGGTTGACGGGACCGGTTTGCCGGATTTGCGGGTTGCCCCTGGGGAATGAAGTTTTTGAACTTGGTTGTGATTTATATGACGATCCCGCTCCGGCCTGCGGAGATTGTCGCCGGCGCACAAACAGGCTTGAATTTACACTTGCCCCCTATGCCTATAACGGAAAAATGCGCCGGTTGATCCACCGCTGGAAATTTGGCCGTGAAGAAAAATGGGGAAAAATTTTCGGCCATTTGCTGGCGGAAAGTCTGCCGGTGGTTCTCCCCGGCGGGAACTGGGATAGTTTTGTACCTATTCCTCTCACTGAAATTCGCCGGGAAGAGCGGGGATTTAACCAGTCCCGGCAACTCGCCGAAGCGCTGGAGAATAAATACGAGTTGCCGGTGGAGTTATTACTGGACAAAAATTTGCAAACGCCCGCTCAATCTCTACTGGATAGAGAAGAAAGACTGAACAATTTGGAAGATTCTTTTATCTGCTCCCCGGAGAAAAAAATTGCAAATAAAAATTTGATAATTGTCGATGATATTTATACAACCGGCACCACACTCCGGGAAGCGGCACAAACGCTCAAGGAGGCGGGCGCACAGAATACCGGGGCAATAGTCCTGGCCCGTTCTCTGCCGGCCGGGCCGGACTTCAACCAGTCTCCCCCGGAAGAGGACTGGTTACCACTTTAATATTCGATTTTTTGGTAGGCCTGCAGTGATTTAACAAGAAACAACCAACCAAAAACAAGCAATTGAATTTACTCCGCAGGAGTTGAAATAGACAATGAAATCGTTTCAGTTTGACTGGCAGAATCTGAATCTTCCCCTCGCTCAGGCAACTCTTCATTACGTTGGCGGGGTTGATCCGGCTCTTCGCTGGGAAAAGAGGGGGTTAAAAAGTCACCAGAAGGATGAGCAGGCATCCCGGCGGCTCGAGGAGGCCATTGACCGGGCAAATAGATATATAAATACGAAAGAGGGTCAGCAAATACTGCAGGAATTCATGGGAGAATCGCTGCAAATTTTTAATGATATTTTGCGCCGGTCCGACTGGCTGGATGCTCATTTTCCCAACCATAAGTTTTATTTCATTGTTGGCCCGATGCGGACGGGCGGTACTTATTTTTTTTCAGAACTGTGCAATATATTTGATATAGACTGGAAAAATTTAAACTTTCGCATGGTCCACGACAGCATACCAACACCCGAATTTCTGGCTTTTTCGGAGAATCCCAAGAGCTGGCTGCCGTTTGCCTTTGAACTTGCCCAGTATCTCAACTGGGTAAAGAGGGAGTTTCCGGGGAAGAGAGTGA
>JBNJDC010000128.1:0-4783 GCA_051744565.1 bacterium | reverse complement strand
CTTCCTGGTTTACAAACCCTCGTTCGAACTCTTCAATCCATATGTATGCCACGGGAAGTGGTGAAGGCCCGGACCAAGCGCGCACGAATGCTTTGAATGAACTGGCCGGTTTTTTCCATCGGACAGTTGGTTCCAGAGAAAGGCTGCATCAACAGGAAAGTTTTGATGAAGTGCTTGTTGATTACGAACAGGAAATACGCTCGGAAATTGATGAATTGGAACTAAACAATTACGAAATTACCAGGGTGGACCAGGCCGGTTCGGACTATTATGTTGAGGCGCGGCTTGATTGTCGTAACTACGCCGGGAACCTGCTAAATCGCCTCAAAAGAATACTTAAGGAGTTAAAGGAAGATTTTCGGCGGACCGGGAACCCGATGGTTGATTTTTACAGAATGCACGGGCTGAGGAATAAGTTGCAAAAAGCGTTGACTTATTTGCATGTCCTGGCAGTAATTGAGCAAAATTTCGAAGCCGATATAAACATTGATTTTGAAGAAATGTATAGCAAATTACGCAAGTATAACGATTTAAAACAGGAAGCCCGCCAGGCGGCCAGAGTTGTTGTGACTGTTTCGCGGCCTGCAAAACCTGTTGCCAAACATCTGCCGAAGCTTTTTCAGGAAGCGGATATAAACGTTGCTGTTGATTCCGCGGATTCCCCGGGATCTTCGGGAGCGGCGGAAATAACCGTGAATAGCAATGAAAAATTAGATGTATCGTCGAAGGGAAATCAAATAAAGGTGGAGATTGAAATTGCAGTTTATAGCAGTCAGGGTGATCTTCTTTCCACTAAAACCTTTACGCAAACCGGACATTCAAAAAACAGCTTTTCCGAAGCACGGGACAAGGCTCAACAAAAACTACGGGAACGACTGGAATCCATGGGAGCTGAAAAACTGCTGGGGATAGAGAAGAAGTAAGGGGAGAACTCCCTGAAGCAAAGAAGAGGGAGGAGAGAAACTTCCTATAATTATGAAAAGAGAGGAACAGTTTGAAAATTTGAACTAATTATTCAACTTATATTTTAGTCCATATTTCTAATTTATGTTAGAATTAATATAGAAATTGTACAATTCATAATAAATACTATAAAAATGGATACGTGTGGTTATGAACAAAAAATTTAATGTCCATTTATCCGGCTGGGCTAAATTAACACTCAGTCTTTTTTTGATTACAAGTGTTTTTCTCAGTGGATGTGTGGCAACCGGACGGGGTGAGTTTCCACCTTTTAATTACGAAAAAACGGAGAAGCAAACTTTAGCTGTTGTCCACCCCCTGGGCTATGCTTCCAACGATCTCCGGGGCACAATATTATCCCAACTTAACCGGGAAATTCTTCGTGATAAATTTAAAACAGTAAAATTTGTTCCGGATGAAACGATTAAAGAGGTCCTGGGTGAAAACTATTCCGGCGAACGGGTCAGTCAACAGCAGGGACAAGAATTGGCACAAGCTACCGGAGCAGATTTAATCCTTGGTTTCTGGATACATGATTTTGTGGTTGAACGTTTTTCGACGACCGAAACTAGAACTTTGTACACCACAAATACTCGTTATCGTAATACCAGTATTCACTCCGCAGAAAACGAAACCGAGTCCGAAAATGGTAAGGCAAAAGGGAAGGAAAAACGTAAATCAAAAGATGATAATTCTAAATCGGAAGATACTTATATTTCAACTATGGAATCAAAAACAAGATCACGTCAAATTCCGGTTAACGAGGCGCAAAACCGGGTAGTTATTTCGTTAACTGCTCTTATTTATGATGTAGATCAAAAACAGGTTATCTGGAGAGGAAAAAGAATTGAACGGGCGGAAGCGTCAGTTTCAGAACGTTCCACAGTAGAGTTGATTGACATTGCGGTGTCTCGAATAATGAGCAGAATTCACAACAAAATAAAACTCTAAAATACTATTCATAACCATTCCCTGTGTGTCTTCCTGAAACCTTCTATAAGTTTTAGCCGATAAAAAATTAAGTTTAATTTGCTAAAAATTTTGTAAGTAAATTATTTTCAAGAAGAAAATTGCGAATGGAGATGAAATAAATGGCAATACTTGAAGCGGAGGATATCAGCCTGCAGATTGAGGATACAACAATAATTGACGGATTGAATGCTGAATTCTGGGGTGGGCATATTCATGCAGTGATTGGGCCGAACGGGGCCGGTAAGTCCTCGCTGGCCGGGGCGATAATGGGCCTGAAGGAATACAGGTCGGTTGACGGTAAGATTTTATTTGACGATAAAGACATAACTGAGTTTACACCCGATCAGCGAGCCGATCTGGGAATTACCATGGCCTGGCAGGAGCCGGCTCGGTTTGAGGGTTTGAAGGTAAAAAAATTCATTGGTTGTGGAATTGAAAATCCTGACCCGGATAAAATTGTAGATGTTCTTAACAAGGTTGGTCTACGGCCGGAAGAATACATGGATCGAGCAGTAGACGAGACCCTGAGCGGCGGAGAACGAAAACGAATTGAACTGGCCAGCATCTTAATGATGAATCCCCGGCTGGTTCTGCTGGATGAACCAGACTCGGGGATTGACGTCGGGGCCCTGGAGAAGATTTTTGATGCTATTCATTACATGAAAAAACAGGGGATAACCGTTATCCTGATTACCCACAGCATGACTGTTCTTGAACAGGCCGATCATGCCTTTTTGCTCTGTGACGGAAAAATAATCGACAAGGGAAATCCGGAGAAAATTGGAGAATTTTTCAGAGAAAAGTGTATGCCCTGCAGCGACCAGGATGCTCATGAAAAGAAGGAGGAAAAGTAATGAACAACGAAATCGTTGATAGTCTTTATTCCTCCCTTGGAGGAGCCTGCCGGCCGGACTCCGAGGATGAAGCTCACATTGAAATTCACGGAAACAAAGTGGTCGGTGCCAACCTTGTCGACGGACTGGAAGTAGATGTTCGGGAAAAATCAGATCGCGTTGAAGCGGATTTTGTCCTGAAAGAGGGAACTCAGCTTACAGGCGGCGTGATTATCTGTTTTGGCCTCCTTGATAGAGAAGGTAACCAGAAGGTAATCCTGGACATTAATATTGAAGAGGAGGCAACCGGCTTTTTTCAGGCCTACTGTACTTTCCCGAACGCCACCGATGTGCGCCATGAAATGGACGCTGATATCACCGTGGGCAAAAATGCCACGTACTCCTATTTTGAGCGACACATCCACGGTCCGGAAGGGGGAGTGAATGTCATCCCCCGCGCTGACGTAGAAATCAAAAAGGGAGGAAGATTTGAAACCGAGTTTGAACTTATTAAGGGCAGCGTAGGCCGGATGGACATTGATTATAATTTAAAATGTCACGAACACGGGGTCTTTGAAATGCTGGCTCGGGTTAACGGGAGAGCTGACGATGAGATAATAATAAACGAATCGGGCCAGCTTCTGGGAGAAGAAGCCCGCGGGGTGCTGACTTCACACATTGCCGTCCAGGGCCAGGCTAACGCAGTAGTTAACAACGAATTAATTGCCAACGCTCCTTTTTCCCGCGGCCACGTGGATTGTAAAGAAATCGTGCAGGACGAAGCCGTAGCCCGGGCGGTTCCTATCGTGGAAGTAAATGACCCGAAAGCCCATGTAACCCACGAAGCAGCAATCGGAAGCGTGGATTCCAAGCAACTGGAAACCCTGATGTCCAGGGGATTAAGCGAGGATAAAGCAGTGGACTTAATTATTGAGGGTATGTTGACGTAAAACGTATAAATTTTGCCAAAAAAACAAGCTAATTTGAGCAGCGTTTACCCGAGGATACCATGATTTTCGACGCATTCTTGCAGCTTTTTGGTCCGCTTTAAAGTGTATATATACCAACCCTTTTCTTTGGAAAAATAATATTTGTTATTCTCTGGCTCAGCGAGGCAGGTAATAATTTTATACTTTTTTTGAGGTGAATGAAAATGGAACTATACGAGGCAATAAGAGGGCGCAGAAGTATTAGAAAATACAAGGATAAGGAAATTGAGGCGGATAAACTGAAGAAAGTCCTGGATACGGCCCAACTGGCCCCCTCCGCAAAAAATGTTCAACCGTGGAAAATAATTCTTGTTGAGGATGAAGAACAGCAAAACAAACTGGTGGCGGCGGCCGGAAACCAGAAATTTATAAAACAGGCGCCTTATATTGTTGTAGTTTGCACCAGTGAAGTGCAGAGCTATCAAACTCATGGCGATTACATGAGTTCATTTGCCGTTGATGGAGCCATATTTATGGATCATTTGACCCTGGCGGCTTATGATGAAGGGTTGGGCACCTGCTGGATCGCCAACTTCAATGAAGAAAAAATTCGTAAAATTATGGAAATCCCCGATGAATATCGGGTGGTTAATCTTTCCCCGCTGGGTTACCCGGCAGAAGAAGGTAATTTCGCCGGGCGCAAGCCTCTGTCAGAAATTGTTTTTCAAAACAAATGGGGAGAAGAATTCACACCGTTGAGTAAGTGACATTAGTAACCCTTAAGGGGTTAATATGTTTTTGTTTGAAAATCCAGGAAAATAACCTCTCAGCTATTGGATTAATTTTATGGAAACCGATCTTTCCAAAACCCTGTCTTATTTTTTACGCCACGCCCCGGAAGAGGGCGGACTAAAATTGGATTCCCAGGGATTTGCTCCTCTTGAACAGGTCCTGGAGACTGTACAGAGCCGGGGCTGGGAGGATCTATCGGAAGAAAAGTTGCGGGAAAAACTGACGGCTTCCAGTGTAGAAAGATTTGAAGTTCAGGGAGAAGCTGTCCGGGCCTGTTACGGACACAGTATTGAT
>JBNJDC010000127.1:0-4872 GCA_051744565.1 bacterium | reverse complement strand
AGGGCACTTTGCATGTCAGTTTTGACATTTTCCCTGAAATTATTAAGTTTGTCCCGGATTTCTTCCAGGTCATTTAAATCCCGGCACAGGGGTGTTTCAATTTCTTCGGGGCCTAAAATATCAGCTGTTATTTTTTCAATTTCTTCCAGTTGATCCTTCAATTGGGCGTATTCTTCCTCCAGCTGAATTTTTCTTTCTTCCAGGCGATCCTTCTTTGCTTCCAGTTGTTCTAATTTTTCTTCATCAAATTCAACCTCCGCCGCCATATTTTCAAATTCAGCCAGGTTCTGTAATTTTTTTTCAATCTCCTCGCGGGGAAAATCATTGCCCTCTGTTCCAAATTTACCCTGGAGTTTGCTCTTAAGTTCCCCAAGCTTGTTCTCCAGGTCGTTTTTATCCCTGAACTTCTTTTTATACTCTTCATAGTCCTCAGTACCGGTTTTTTCTTGAATTTGTTCAATCGTGGTCCTCTGTTTTTTAATTTTCTCGTCTATTTCTTTTTCCGAATTTTCCAGGGTCTCTTTTCTGGTTTCCAGGGTATTCTTCTTATTTTTTAACTCTTCATACTCTTTTTCTTTTTTCTTAAAATTATCTTTTAATTTTTGAATGTTTTCCTTTATTCCATCCAGGCTTTCCCCGCTGCAGCCAAAATCTGCGAGGATGTTGTTTATCTCCTGGAGCAGGGCCTCGTATCGACTTCGTGTCCGAATCATTTTGACCTTCCACAGGCCGGTTCCTCCCAGGGGGAGGATAAAAAACAGAGGATATAACATCCCGTAAATTGTATTTTGAAAATAAATTAGCGGCAGGGAAATTATAGTTCCCACCGCTAAAAATGCGATTGTCCACTCCAGTGGTTTTTCTATCGTCCGGTTTTTAACAAGTTCTGTCCGGATTTCTTCCGCTCTATTTTTGCGCGAATGGATCTTTTGGTTGATAAGATCTATCTGGTTTTCCAGTTTATCCTTCTCATGCTCCACCTGTTCAAGGGGCTCGGAAATCTGCTCTAATTTTTGTTTTATCTTCCCGTATTTTTTGCTGTTTTTAGCTTCTTCTTTCTCCAGGTCCTCAATTCTATTTTTAGCCCTCTGGAAGCGTTTGAAATCATCCTCGGTGATATCCGGATAGTCTGCCAGCTGTTTTTCTGTTTTTTTAAGCTTTTCCAGGAGTTTTTTTCCCTGGACATATTCCGAGCGTTTGCGTGCCTGGTTGAGCAGTTGTATTTTTTCTTTAACCTCTCCTGCCTCTCGCTTTGTTTTTTGAAGTTTTTCCTCCAGTTGAAAATAACCTTCATCCTTTGCTCTGGACTGAAGGGTAACAATCCTTTCCAGGCAATTATTTGCCTTCTCAAACCGCTCGCCAACTTGATTGTTTTCCTTCCTGCTGGCCAGATCGGCGGCTGAAGTTGGATTGGTAAGTCTTCCCTTCTCCTGCAGTTTTTCTCGAATATTTTTTATCTGTTTGCTGTGCAGTCCGGTTAGTTTATCCTGCAGGGCGGAATAATAGTCACTCCCCATTGTCCCGGTAAATTTAAGGTTGCTGTCCCGGACGACAAAAATATTTCTGAAGTCGGGGGGAGTACAGTTTTGGAGTTCTGAACCAGAGAAAGATTCGTTTTGAAAGATCCCCACCAGGGACCCCTGTTCCGGGAATTTATAGCTTTCTTCCCCAACTTGCAGGCGTACAAAACCCTCGGGGTTGACATCCACCCGGTCTAAATTTTCAAATACAGGCTTTCTTGTTCCGCGGGGAGAAAAACTGGCTTTCTCCCCCAGGATCATTTTCAGCAGGGCGTCGATAAGCAGGGATTTTCCCGCTTCATTTGGTCCATAAAACAGGTTAAATCCCTCGGTTTTCTGCGGTTGGGAAAAATAAAGAGGGGATGAACCGTAAGAAGTTACGGAAAATTCTTCGATTTTCACCGGGAAACCTCCACCAGGGCCTGCAGCGTTAATTTTCGGGCTTTTTCTTTAACGTTATCTTCGATTTCCTTGTTCTCCAGTAGATTAACAAATTTCTTGTAAAGCTCGCCGTCCGTGATTCCCCTTGAATCCCGGGCGGTAAATTTAATCCGTTCGATTTTTCGGTTGTTATTTTCCAGTTCATCCAGTTTTTCCCGGAGTTGTTTTTCATTAGTATCAATTTTTTCTCCATTGAAAAAACCTTCAATTTCAACCAGTCCCCGGCAGCTGGCGGGCAATTCTTCTAACTTCTGCTGGAGCCGGTTGAGCGGTCCGGTTTCATCAGTGGGTTGAAGAAAAATATTTATATTTTCAAAATATTCGAGGTCCAGCTGGAGTCTACATTTTTCACGTTCAAATTCCTTGTGCGGATCCAGGAGATTGATCGTCCGCGGACCGGTTTCGGAGCGGTTTATCGGCACGGGAGAGCCGGGATAAATAAAATACGAATTCTCATTAAAGACTTCGGCCCGGTAACGACTGTGATAATGGCCGGCCAGTACATAATCAAAAGAAGTTTCCGTGAGATAGGAGAGTTTCAGGGGCATGTATTGTTGTTTACCTTCTTTACCGAAATCAGAGCTCCGGTAGCCGTGGTGTTGAATTTGGCCGTGGTACAGAAGTATATTTTTCCAGCTGTCGGCGGGAATTTGTTCTTCAATAAGCTGTATTTTTTCCAGGAGTTCTTCCCCGTTCAACCGGGTAAAGGGCAGCCCCCAGAACCGCAGCGCCTCGTCCGGATATTCAACGGGTTTTTTAAACTCGTTGAAAACAGTAACCCCGTCGCCGAAATGAAGTCCTTTGCGGTAAGAATTTGCATCATGGTTACCCGGGAGCAGTAAAATATCAAAATCAACGTCGGAAAAAATGGGCCTGATTTTTCCGCGCAGTTGTTCGGAATTTACATCTTTATCAAATAAATCTCCGCTTATCACAACTACCTCCACTTTTTTGTTTTTAGCTGTGGAGATTATTTCTTCCAGCGCCTGCCAGCGCCGGTCATTTTCCTCCTGCAGGTGAAGATCCGAGGTGTGCAGAATTTTCACAACAACTCCCCCGGTCTTTTATTTGTTTTTTCCTCAACAAATTCAGTAAATTCTTCTTCACTCAAAACCGGAACATCGTTCTCACGGGCAGCTGAAGTTTTATTCTCCCCTGGATTTTCTCCCACCACCAGGTAATCAGTATTACCACTGACCGAGGAAGTAGCCCTCCCCCCCAGTTTCTCAACCACATCTCGGGCTTCGGAGCGAGTCAAATCTTCCAGGGCCCCGGTAAATACAAAGCGCCTTTCCTCGAGTAGCCGGCGGGTTTCAGTCTCCACGCTCACCGGATCAACTCCCAGCTGGAGCAGTCGTTCAATGGTTTCTCTGTTTTGTTTACTGTGGAAAAAATTAACTATGGACCGGGCGACCTCGGGACCAATTTCATCAATTTCCATTAATTCGTCCTTTTCTACTTCCAGTAAATCCTGGATTTTTTCATAATTTTCAGCCAGAATCCCGGCCACGTGGTTGCCAACATGTCTTATCCCCAGGGCGTAAATAAATCTGTCCAGGTCCGGGTTCTTACTGTTCTCTATCTCCTCCAGCAGGTTATAGACGGCTTTCCCCACTTCTCCGGCCGCTTTATCCGGGTTATCAGCGTATACTTTCAGCTTCTTCTGCAGTTTTTTATCCTCTAAATTTTTAACAATAGTCTCCGCTCTATTTTTACTGATACCGGTTGCTGCTGTTAGCTCGTCCGCGTCATAAGCAAGCAGTTCAACTGGATTTTTTAATTGGGAGGCAATTTTAATTGCTGTTTTTTCTCCCACTCCGTTCAGCTGCAGAGCGTAAATAGCAAGGGCCGTATCCGGATGACGGGATTTTTCCTTAAGTTCCAGGTAGGTCTCATTTTTAAATAATCCGGCCCCCAGCAGTTCTGCCTCCGATAGATCAAAAATATCAGCAATTGATTGAACGATTTCTTTTTTGAGTAGTTTATTGATCTGCTTTTCGCCCAGTCCCTCGATATTCATTGCCTGGCGCGAACAAAAGTGCTCGAGTCTCCCCTGGAGCTGGGCCGGACAGCTAAGTCCCCCCTGACAGAGGTGATAGGCGCCCTCGCGTATTACTTCAGCAGAACAAACGGGGCATTTATCCGGCATTTCAAAGGCGTCATTTCGTTCTTCTTCTGGTCGCTCATCGACCCGTTCTTCGACGTAAGGGATTACATCGCCCGCCCGGCTGACCCGTACTTCGTCCCCGGGACGAATATCCTTTTTCTTTACCTCGTCGTAATTGTGCAGGGAAGCCCGGCTGATTGTCACCCCGCCTACCTCTACTGGTTTGAGCAGAGCAACCGGGGTTAGTTTTCCGGTGCGGCCAACCTGGACTGAAATTTTCTGGACGGTGGTAGTCTCCTGGCGGGGCTGGAACTTGTAGGCGATTGCCCAGCGCGGGTTTGTCTGGCGTGTGCCCAGTTCCTCACGGGCGCTGATTTCGTTTACCTTGATTACAATTCCGTCAATTTCAAAATCCAGGTTTTCTCGTTCTGAAGCAAAACGGTCCCGGAACCTGACAATATCGTGTATATCTTCGGAATGGACCGTATGTTTGCAGGTTTTAAATCCCAGCTCCGGCAGTTTTTTTGTGACCTGGGCCTGGCTGTTAACCGCGACATCATTGTTATTCATGATGTCATAAACAAAAACGTCGAGTGGCCGGCTGGCAACAATTTCCGGGTCAAGCTGGCGCAGGGTACCAGCGGCGGCGTTGCGGGGATTGGCAAAAGGATCATTCCCTTTTTCTATTCGCTGTTCATTCATTTCCTGGAATTTTTGCAGGGGGATGAAAACCTCCCCGCGAACCATCAGCTCTTCCGGGACGCCGGCTTCCGGATTTAGTTTCAGGGGCACCGACGGAATTGT
>JBNJDC010000126.1:0-4921 GCA_051744565.1 bacterium | reverse complement strand
AGCCCGGCTTAAGACCGGCTGCCAGCCGGGGTAATTTTTGGAAATTTCTTTTATCACCGGCAGCATAACCGGAAGGTGCCGGCGTATCTCTCCGGCCCGGGACCCCGGAAAAAAAGAAATTATCTGCTCCTGCGAATCAATTTCAAGTTTTTCCCGCACGGGCAAAGTTTCACTTTCCTCCCACATTTCCAGCAGGGGGTGGCCGACAAAGCGGGCTTTAATTCCTTTATCCTCCAGGTAATCCTCCTCAAAAGGGAAAATAACAAAAAGTTCATCAAATATTTCACGCAGGGTGGACAACCGCCGCCGGCCCCAGGCCCAGACCTGGGGAGTTATATAATAAAGAAGGTTAACGTCATATTTTTCAAGGCGGCGGGCCAGGCGCATGTTAAACCCCGGAAAATCCATAAATAGAACTGTTTCGATGTTTTCTTTTTCCACCAGTTCTTCCAATCGACCGGCAACGGAAAAAAAATAAGGCAGAGAAGTAATTACTTCCAGGAAACCAACAACTGAATTTTTAACTAAATTTTCAACAAGCTGCGCCCCCGCCCCGGCAGTTTCATCGCCGGCGGCAGCATAAATTTCACCGGTGAATTCCCTATCCCCCTGGAGACGTTCAACAAGCCGGCGGGCATAATTATCGGCCGAACTGTCACCGGTTACTAAAAGTAAATCACCCATCGAATCTCTTTATGTTCTCATCGCCAAGAGCGTCCAGGACATCAAAGGCCACCTTCAGGGCATTCTTCCCCTCGTGACCGCCAACCACCGGCTGGCGGTCCTCCTGGATGCAATGAATAAAATGTAAAAGTTCCCGGCGCAGGCTCTCTCCCTCTTTAACTTCCGGGGTGTAAACTTCAAAATCAACCGGTTTGTCCTCCCCGGATTCTTTCAACCGCCAGACTTTAACATCCTGGTCCTTATAGTTCAGGCTAACGTAGTTATGATCCTGAAAAATTCTAATTTCCCGGCGATCCTCGGGAGAAACCCTGCTGGCGGTAAGGTTGGCAATACAGCCGTTTTCAAATTCAAACCGGGCGTTACAGATATCTTCAAATTCTGTCACCACAGAGGCCCCGACTGTCCGAATTTCCTTGATTGGCGAATCAACAAGACTCAGCAAAATATCTATATCGTGAATCATAACGTCCATGACAACGCCAATGTCAGTTGATCGCTCGGTAAAGGGACCAAGGCGGTTCACTTCAATAAAACGCGGGTCATCAATGTGCTCGCGGGCAGCAACAAAAGCGGTATTAAACCGTTCAATATGTCCCACCTGCAGAAGCACGTCTTTTTCCCGGGCAAGACTGTAAAGCTCTTCCGCCTGGTCAATTGTCTCCACCATTGGTTTTTCAACCAGGCAATCAATCCCGGCTTCAATCAGTTTTTTACCAATATCAAAATGTTTTTCAGTGGGAACCACGAGACTGGCTGCTTCTATTTTGGGGATCAAATCGTCAATATCCGAATAATAATCAGTGCCATATTTTTCACTTATTTCCCGGCCCCTCTCTTCGTCGGTGTCCACCACACCAACCAGGTCAACATCATGAAAAGTGCCATACAACCGGGCATGATGTTCCCCGAGATGCCCCACACCGATTACTCCTACTTTTATCCTGTCGTCCATCTTTATTCACCGCCATGATTTTATTAAAAGTAATTGTTAAATAGTAAAAATAAACATATTTTCCGGCTCAACTCGAACCATTCGACCAGTGATCTAAAGAATTATATTCCCGGCAGTCAAACACCAGCAATTAAAACAAAGTACAAAAACACCTGACTCGTAAGGTGTAAGTATAACAAAAATACAGGGGAAATAAATTAAAACAGGCTATTGAGCAACCGGCTAATTGGTTTGCCGAGCCGTTCGCTTAAAAAACTTGTAATAAAATCCTGCTGCAGGTTACGCCGGGCATGATCCACATCCAGTTTAAATACGGGATTAAACACCGTTCCCTGGACGTAAAAACGGATGGTAAATTCTCGCTCGGGACTGAGCCCGAGCCCCCGGAAAACATCTCCGATTAAATCCTGTAGATAACTGCGCAGGGCCACTCCACGCAAAATCAAATCGTGCTGGAGATCAAGACTGCCGTCAAGGCCAATATCACCTTTTATTTTCAGTTCCATATCTTTGGCGGGAGCTTTAAAAATAATATTTTCCAGTTTAATAACTCCCTCTTCAAGAGATAAATTATGCAACCCGGAATTTATATTTATATCCCGGCCAATTTCCTGCAGATCAGCAACCCGGCTGATCCCCGACACATCGGGAAAATGAGCCAGGTTTATCGAAGAATGTTCGACCTCAATCTCCCCGTCCCAGCTTTTCAATTCCATCAGGCTGCCGGTGGCCTCACCAGCAACTGAAGCGGTCCCGGTAATATTTTTTTTGATATATTCATTATGCTCAAATAATTTATCCAGGCGGGCCTCGTCCACCTGGAAATTAAGCTTCAGATCATCAATATTATCGCCAGTTAATCCCCCCTGAAATTTACCGCCGGCCAGTTCTGAACTTTCAACTGCAAAAGAAACCTGTTCTCTATCTATGTTAATTTTTCCTGCTAAATCGCTCAACTTAAAATTACCCGCGCCAATACTATCTCCCGATATTTCTGTCTCAACCCACGGCTGCGACAGAGAACCCCGGGCCTCTCCGGAAAAATTCATATTTGCAAACTTAAATATTGATCCCGCCGGAAAAAAATCGCTGGAATATAAATTATTACCCTGTAATTCAAAATCAAGTTCTCCGGATTTGAACCAATTTTGATGATCCAGGCGGCCCGCCAGGGACAATTCACCGCGAGCTGTATTGCCCCGGAGATTCTCCACCCGAAGCAGATCCGGCTCAAACTGAATACTCCCCTTCAGGTTCGATAAGCCGGTTTTTTCATTTGAAAAAAACAACCGACCACCATCAAAACTTAATTCCCCGGTAAAATCCCCCCAATTAACAAAAGGTTCGATAAAATGTACATTCAACTGTGTATTCTCCAGGTTAACCTTCTGTTGGAATAAATCCGGCCATTCATCAAATAATTTTAACCAGTGATCCACTGTTTTTACGGCAGTGGATAATTTCAACGGATGATCGTTTTCCCCAACTATTTTCCAGCTATTACCGTCAGGACCCAGAAACTGTCCATTTATATTATAGGTAAAAGGATCGAAGGAAGAATACGATGCAAATAACCAGATGTTTTCAAAATTATAGTCGGAAAAACCCATTTTACCCTCGCGCGTCAAAAACGAAGCCTGAAAACCGCCGGAGCCAAACTCAAAAGTTAAATTAACCGGGAGCCGAAGTGAATTTTTCCCGGCAAACTTCTGCAATTCCGAAGGGAAAATATTTTTTCCAAACTGTTCACTGTTCAAAAGACCGGTAAAAGTGGTGGTAAGAATCTCCTCCTCTAACGCCGTCACTCCACTGGATAGATTTAAAGCTATTCCCCCGGCGGACAAACTCCCCTTTTGCCAGCGCAACCTATTATCAGCAAAATTAGCCTGCCACTCAGCCACCTGGACCGGAAAATCAACTGACGGCAACGAAAGTATAAAAGCAGACCCGGGAATATTTAATTCACCCTCCGGTTGAGGAGCCTTGATATTATTTTTCAGTTTGACTCGCCCTTGAATATTTCCCACCTGCTGCACGTTAAAATCAATCTTCTCGTTAAACCGGCTCACCCAGTCAAATAAATATCTGGACTGAAAACTAAACTCTCCCGCCAGATTCTCAATTTCTCCATCTCGCCGGATTGCACCTTCCCAGCCCCCGTTCAGATAGTCAGACTTAAATTTAAATTTATCAATTAAAAATTCCCTGGAATCCACCCGGAGCGAAAAATCAACCGACAGGGGCGGAAAATAAAAATTTTGAAAACGTCCGGGCAAACCGGTAAGCTCCAGGTCAAGTTGATCCCAATCGGGAGCATCAGTTGCAAACTCCAAATGTCCCCGCCAGGAACTGCTGAAACCACCCCAGTATTCATCCTGGAGACTAAAATAATCCATATCAATTTTAAGATTCAAGGCGGGAGAAAAAACAACCTCACCGCTCCCCGTGGCCGGCTTACCGGCCACGGAATTAAGACTGAACTTAGCCGGGCTGGCCGGGGAAAAATATTTTAGATTTGTCCCCCCACATTTAAACTGTTTTTTACCGCCGGCAATGAAATTATATTCCCAGCCCTCAATTTCAACTGGCAGGGCAGGCAAATCCAATTCCCCGTCCGACTCTTCGCCGGGAGTTAAACTTTTATTCACACGCATACTCTGTATATTCAGTTTTCGGACCAGCCGAACCGGATTATTTATCCGGGGGCCACCAACCAATTGATCCCAGTCAATTACCGCCTCCAGGTGCTTAAAAACAATTGAGTCGGTTAACTCCTCCGACTGAAACTCCTCCTCTCCGATCCCCAGGTAGGAAAGGGTGGGATTAAGTTGCCAGTCCAGGTAAATATAGCCCATGGTTACGGGACGGTTGGAAATCTGAACCAACCGGTGATGAAGCTGGCGACGCACGGGGGGAAGATTAAGAAGGGAGGTAATTACCAGGTAGACCAATACCCCGGCAACTAATAATAATTTCAAGACACGGCGAATCCATTTCCACATAACAAAAACCTTTCCCGTTATTTACATCCTCTCCCGGAAGTCATTTCCGCCAAAACAATAGTTAGACCAATAACTATAAAACTGGATTGCAAAAACCAGCCGGGCAATGACTTATTGATAATTTTCATCCTGGAAAAGATATTTTAATTTTATTATAACAGGAAAGTAAAATATACTCAGCCATCAAGGTACATAAAAAAACCCCGGGCCCGGAAAAATCCGGAACCCGGGGCCTCGGGGGAAGGGGTAATTATTCTCGGGTTACATCATCCCCCCCATTCCT
>JBNJDC010000125.1:0-4945 GCA_051744565.1 bacterium | reverse complement strand
ATTTCAATCACTGTTAATCCGGCCCGGCTCCGGGGGCGAGTTGCTGATGTCCGGCTTGAAAAGGGAGCAAATAATTTCACGCTAACTATTAGTGACGGGGAGCAGGAAGTTGATGCCCGGGGATTCAACGCATTGCGTGATTTCAAACAACAGCTTGGCGACAATTTCCCGCCGGATTTGTTTGACAGGGTGCAGGTTGTCGGCTCCTTGAATATTAATTCCAGGTGGGGAGCTTCCATGTATCTGAGTAAACCCAGTCGTTTACGAATTATTGAAGAGTTTGAGGAGGAATACATATCTCTGGCAGATATTACCCGGGATGAACTTGGCAATTATTACTGGGTTAAGGGAAAAATAACTGATATCTTTCGGCCGGGAAAAATCAGGATTATAACTGTTGAGGACCTGGAAGTTCCGGGAGCCAAGTTTGAACTGGCTGTCCCTGACTTTATGTTTGAGGAACTTCCCTCAGGTGAGCAGGATTTACTGCTGAACACCGGCAACAAGGTTGAAATATTTGTCCAGGTTTCTGAATACGAGGGCAATTTGCAGCTTTCGCTTGCTGATCCGGACGAACCGGGCAATATTCGCGAGATAGAAGGTAGATAAAATAACGGGATGTGGAATTAGATGGAAGTTTTGTTTCGACCTTCAATGGTTGTGCTCTACACGTTACTTGGCACCTTGATCGGATCACTTTTTTGTACAATTCCTTCCCTCCATATTTATAACCTGGCGGGAATAGCTTTTGTTATCTGGTTGAACGTGCGCACCCTGGTCCCTTATTATGCACTTGCACCATTTTTTATGTCCATGGTAGTTGCCTTCTCCTTTATGAATACAATCCCGATGACTTTCCTGGGGGCTTTTGACGAGTCGGCGGGAGCCACCCTGTTGCCGTCCAGTGCGATGGTCACCCAGGGTAAAGGTAAGGATGCGGCTTTGATGACCGGGGCCGGGACGTTGTTTGGAGCATTTCTTTTGATACTGTTTACTCCGTTTTTCTTCCTTATTTGGCCCTATATCTATGAAATACTGGGTGCTCACCTGCACTGGCTTCTTGGTGTGGTAATGGTATTTTATGTCATGAGTGAGTGGCCAAAAGGAGCCGGTCGGGGTACAAAACCCCTGTATAAATTTATTGATGCCTGGAAAAATGTTTTTGCCGGGCTGTTTACTTTTACTATTTCTGCTATTTTTGGACTTATTTTTACCTCGGAGAGTATTATTCCGATAGATGTGGCTTTCCAGAACATCATGCCCGTTTTTGTTGGTTTTTTTGCTGTCCCTTCAATAATTCAGGCTTTAATTTCAGAATTCGACGTTCCGAAACAGTATGATCCGGACGAAATGAATGCGGACTGGAAGGATTTTGGTTATGGAAGCGGGGTGGGGGTGACCGGAGGGTTGATGGCGGCTTACCTGCCGGCGGTTACTGCCGGGATCGGGGCACTTTTTGCCGGCCATGCTACCAATCACCAGGCCCTGGATAAACCAAAAATGAAGGACACGCCGGAGGATTCCAGCCTGGAGATTGACTATGTTATGCCCGAGATGTATTACCGCCAGGAACGGAACTTTATTATTTCCGGTGGGGTGGGAAAAATATTTTACTACGTCGGGGCCTTTTTACTGCTGTTTGTTTTGACTGACCTGACCCCGGGAGGGATGGGGCGTGGGGGATTAAACTTCATTCTCAAACCCGCTTTTGCTCCCGAAGCCGGGGACTTCTGGGTGATGGGCAGCGCAATATTATTGAGTGCTTCGATTTCTTTCTTTTTGCTCTATTTATTTACTAAAATAACTATTAAGAAAATACATGATTTTGATGCCAGGTATTTGCATTATTTTGCCCTTGTTGTGATTACGTTTATTATTTATGGGATGACAGGAATTCCCGGACTTATTATTACCAGTATAACAACCTGTATAGGAATGGTACCCGTTTTTTACAACTGCCGGCGCAGTCATTGTATGGCTGTTTTGCTTGTTCCCATAGCCCTGGGGATGGCCGGATACGGGGACTTAATTGCAGATATTATGGCTCTAATCTGAGGTGAACGTATAAATGAAAGGATTAACACATTTTGTTTCAGGGGTTGCTGCTTCAACTTTTATTCCGGAAGTGGTCCGGATGTCCGCCACAAGCCGCGTGGATGCCGGCGGAGCAGTGGCTAACTCATTCATCATCTGCCTGGCCGGTTTTTATGCAATTTTACCGGATACCATGGATTTTAAACTGGGCCAGTTTTTCTCTGTGGCCGATTATCAGATTGATCCCGATCCGAAAAATCCCGATCCCCAGAAAATGGCCGAAAGACTGGCTGAGGCTATCGATGAAGCCCACAGGACCGGGGAGCAGGTTCGCGTCCAATTTTATCCAACTCAACTGGGAGCAAACGAGTGGCGGCGGTATCATGTTCTGTTTGATGATAAAGAAGTTACCATTCAGTTTGACGAAGTGGTTACCACCTCCCAGCTGCCGATTCCGGATACTGAACCGGATTTTGAACGGGTGGGGAAAGCGCAGCTGAAGGAAGCGACTTTAAAGGGCAGGACAACGGACCTTGATTGGTTAAATCGTTTGGTGCGCTGGACCCGTAAAAAGATCAAGGGCGAGGAGGAGGAATCGGGGGGGATGAAACCGTCTACTCTTGATATTTTGAGCGGGACACAGTTTGCTTTCGAAAGGGAGTCCGACGGAAAGACTTATCTGAACTGGCTGCCCTGGCACAGAACCTGGAGTCACAGTTATGTATTTGGCGCTATTCTTAGCATACCTGCTTTTGTGATCCCCTATCTACTGGATATGACCAACTGGTGGCTTTACGGGGTGGTTTCTTTCCTGGGGTTTGCGGTTCATCTTACCGAAGATATGACCGGTCATATCGGTGGCTCGTTGCTCTGGCCGCTTTTTACGCCTCGCACCGAGGGCCTGGAGCTTTTTAGTGCCAGTGATCCCCGGACCAATTTTTCCATTGATTATGCAGCGGTTGTATTTATTATTTTGAATCTGGATAAATACTCAACCCAGCTTATTCCAATTAATTACTGGGTTTCAGTGCTGCTGTTTATTGTTATTCCCTTGAGCTTGTATTTCTGGTTGATTAGCACCGTTAAGAAAAATATCCATAAAGCTCATGGAGAAAATATCGAGGAAGAACCCGATGGCTCCGGTGAGGCACTTCTGGATTAATCGGAGGGGGTTTATTTCCGGCTGGTTGACCGGCAAGCGGGGTTGTAAACGGCATTGCTATTGCAGCTGACTAGTTTCAGTTAATTGCAAAGCATGTCACTGGTTCTTTTGCCAGTCGAGTCGGCCCCCGAAAAATGAAGGTACAACTTTGTTTAACTTTAAAACATTCAAATTGTATTTTCCCGGGGCTTGACCGGTAATGACAAATCGTGGAAGGATTTTGAGTCAATTGTTTCAGGGGAGTTTTTATGGGCAAAAAAGAATTTATTGAGCAGCAAAACCTTAATTCCGCCCTGGTTGAAGAAGCCTGGGAAGAAGCCGGGGGAAATAAAAACAAGGCAAAAAAACTGCTTCAGCCGGCAAAATTATGGGTGAAGGGTAGGTTTGGCGGGGGCGATCGTTCCGGACTGTTTGTCGTCGAGTTTAATTGTCGGAAAAAATCAGTTTACAACCTTGATTGTGTTGTGGTTGCCAGGAAGAACATGGAGGGGGCTTCCCCGCGGTTGTCGCCGGGGAAATTTGGCAAAAATATTAAAAATGCCAGCAAAAGTTCGGATAAAATTGAATCAGCCACCAGTAAATTGCAATCGGCTCTTGAGGATTTTTGGAAGGATGAAAACTCTCGCGTCCGGGAGACAGTCCGGGACCAGGAATTTGAATCCCTTCCCAACCTTCACCACTCTCTCCTTGATGATGCTCTTGATTTTAAAGTTGAAAATAAGGAAATAACATTTACTCTCCGCCGGGTTATTGATCAGGAGGAAGAGACTGATAGGTCGGAAGATGAGGAGGTCGTGCTTTCCTGCGAGGTTTCAATAAATCCGGTTGCCGGATTAAACTTTTCCAAACTTAATAAAGGCGATGAAATATTAGTTTCATTAAAAGATCCTGGTGGGGGCAGTGCCGAGCAGAATGCTTATAAAAAAGCAATGAAGCGTTCAAATACCAAGGGACTTGTTCCGGCTAAATTAATTTCCGGCAAATCAACTGGTACCGGGAATGTTGTCCTGGAGATGGAAATTATGCCCGGTATTCGAGCCCAAACTAAATGTGGGCGGGACGTCAGTATCATGGTTACGGATGAAACGGCGCAAAAGAGAAATATTGATACCGGCGGCAGCTCTCTGAAATCGTTGCGGGACAATATCCTCCCGATTTTTATGCTGCTGGGAGCAGTTATCCTGCTTATATTAGCTGTAATATATTTATTCTAATAATTATCGTTTTTATTTCTTTAAACAGTTGTTATTTACAGGAAATCTGATATCATTTTTTAGTTCGATAATAATCCTGCCTGTCCGCTGGAGCGGACCTTTTCCAAGTGAAAAGACCGAAGGGAGGTGAGAATGTTGAGAGAGTATGAATTGATGTTTATCCTGGATATTAATCTTCCTGAAGATGAGCGCCGGGATATAGCGAATAAGATAGAACATGAATTGGTTGACCTGGAGGGGAGGATCCAGGATTCCATAGAATATGGAGTCCGGGATATGGCCTTTCCTATTGATGGAGTCACTCGCGGCGATTACCGGTTAATTAAGTGTGAACTCGAACCGTCTATCTGCGAAGAATTGCAGGAACGGTTAAACTTCCGCGATGATATTCTTCGCTACCTGCTTATTAATACTGAGGAAGATCTGCAAATCGCTGAAGAATCCGAAGAGGAAAAAGAAGAAACCACCTAATTTTATGGGGAGGAATTACTATGGCCCGCGGTCTTAATCGTGTTTTTTTGATAGGAAATTTGAC
>JBNJDC010000124.1:0-4967 GCA_051744565.1 bacterium | reverse complement strand
AAATCCAGGGTAAATTACGCGGCTGCCGGTTGGAAAAGGCCCGGCGTAATTTTTATCAATTGAAGGATGAAGTGAAAGAACTGGAAGAAAAAAAGAAACAGGCTAATAAAAAATACAGTGAAGCCCGGGAAAAACGGGATGAGGTGGCCGGGGAAGAGGAAAAGGTTAGAACTAAGTTGAATTCAATTGACGCCGCCCGCCAGGAGGTGGATTCATTCAGGCAGCCGGTCCTGCGTCGAGAACGGAAATTGAGCGAAGAAATAGGCCGGGTGGAAGTTCGCTGTGAATCAGTCCAGGAACAGCTTTTCAGGGAAAAGAAAACCATAAATAATTCCCTGAAAAAGCGAGAAGAAGAATTGATTCAGCTGGCAGATAATTACAATCAGCTATATATCAGCCGGCTTCAGAAAAAAATTAAAGAAACACAGGCCGAATATATCCAGAACCTGGAGGATCGCCTGAAAGAAGAGAGAAGAAATTTAAACAACAGGCTGGAAGAAATAAGAGATCGTTCGCTTTTTCAGATCAGTGAAGAGAGTGAGTTCCGTCACTGGCAGCAAAATCTCCAGGAAGAAGCCAGCCAGCTGGAAGAACAGAAGGAGGACCTGGAGAAGAAAATAGAACGCGCCCAGGGCCGAGTGGTCGATAATCGAAAATTGCTCGCTCAGGCCCATGAAAAATATATTGATGTTAACGCCCACCTGCAGCAGCTAAGGCTGCAGGTTAAACGGCTCCGGGACCGCCAGAAATGCGTAAAAAGCATTTTTGATCAGTTACGGAATCAGATGGAAGAGGAACGCCAGCAACTGGAGGCTATGCGCAGTCGCCGGCAGACTTTAAACCAGATGTACAACAGGTATGAAGGGTTTTACCGGGGCGTCAAGAGTTTGATGCAGGCTGTTGAAAAAGGGGAGTTTTCCTCAGTTGTTGGAGTGGTTGCTAATTTAATAACTGTGCCCCGGCAATTCAGCCGAGCGCTGCAGAAGGCCCTGGGAAGAGAAATGCAGTATGTGATAACTGAAAATAAAAACGATACCCGGCAAATGATTGAATATTTAAAAAAAGAAAGGGCGGGACGAGTAACTTTTCTGCCTCTTGATGAGCTTTCAGTTGAGCCTTCGCAAGAGTTTTTAGAGCTGTTTGCCGGCCGAAAAGATGTCCATATTGCTTCCCGGGTTGTGGATTTCCCCGAAAATATTGAACCGGCCGTGCGCTATTTGCTGGGGCGAGTGCTGGTTGTTGAGGACCTGGAAAAGGCGTACAGTCTACGGGAAAATGAGGTTCTCCCGGAAGGAACGGTAATAGTTACACGGGAAGGAGAAAAATTATCCCCCGGTGGTTCAATCACGGGGGGAGTTGGCGAGGAAGATCGAGAAGGACTACTAACAAGAGGAGAGCGACTGGAGCAGATGGAAAAGAAGATTGAAAAAAAACAGTCGCTGGTGAATATTTATGAGAAGCGCCACAACTGGTCAAACAAACAGTTAGAGGAGCTTGAAGAGCAGGAAAAGCAGGTGATGAATGCACTGCAGGGAGTTCAGGCCGAGGTTCGTGAGAGTTATGAACAAACCAATAATTACCGGCATAGTTATGAAAAATCATTGGAAGAAAGTAAAAATTTAACCGTTCGCCTGGCCGAGATAATAGAGAAGCAGCTTGTCAATCAAATTCAACGGCGGGGAACTGAAGAAATAGCTTCCACAATTGCTTCGCGTGAAGCTCGCCGGCGGGAGAACAGTAAGGATTACCGGAGAAAACTGGAGGATACGGAAGGCAAACTGGAGGAGATCCAGAAACAATGGCGTCGACTGGAAAGTCGGGTGCAGTCGGAAGGTTCCCGTCAGCGGGAATTGAAGGGCCAGGTAAAGCAGGCCCGGAAGCGCCGGAAAACTCTTTTCGAGCAAATATGTCAGTCTCGCCAGGAATTGAATCGTTTGCGGCAACAGCTCCTGGAAAAAGAAAAAGAGCGCACCGGTAAAGAATTGAACAGGACATTCACAACAATTGAGCAGAAAACCTGGGATGATATCTACAGTCGACTTACTGAAATACGAACGGAATGTGAAAAAAATTCCCGGCAGATAAGTTCCAGACTCCAGAAATGCGAGAGAAACACGGAAAAAGCCCGTTCGCGCCTGGAAAGGCTGGAAAATGAGCTTTCCAACAGGAAAGCCCGGCTTGAGGAACAAATAGAGCTGCTCCGGGAAGACCTGGAAGTTAATCCGGGGGAAGAATCTCTGGAAGAGCTACAGACCGGTCCGGCGGCGGATTATAGCAGTGAACAGTTGAATTCCCGGATCGAAAAGCTCAAAGGGGAATTGAGAGATTTGAGGCCGGTGAATATGCTCGCGGACCGGGAAGCGGAAAAACTGGAGAAAGAAGTGACAAAAATTGCCGAGCAAAAAGAAGATCTTGAACAGTCCTGCGAAAAGCTGGAAAAGGTAATTCGGCGTTTGAACGACCGGGCCCGCCAGCAGTTTAAGGAGGCGTTTGCCGAAATCCAGGAATATTTCCAGGAAATGGTAAAAGAATTATTTGGCGGCGGGGGCGGCCAGTTAAGTTTAACAGAAGGTTCGGTCCTGGAGGCGGGGGTGACTCTGGAAATTGAGCCGCCGGGTGAAAAACTTAAAACAATGTCCGCTCTTTCCGGCGGGGAAAAGTCCCTTGCCGCCCTGGCCCTGCTTTTTGCGCTTTATGAGCGCAAAAGTACGCCGTTTTGTTTCCTGGATGAAGTTGACGCTCCCCTGGATGATGACAATGTTTCACAGTTTATTAATTTACTTCACCGTTACAGTGACGAGACCCAATTTGTTGTGATTACGCATGATAAACTTACAATGCAGGCAGCTTCCCAGCTTTATGGAGTCACGATGGAGGAATCGGGTGTGACGACAATGGTTCGTATTGACCTGGAAAAAGCGGATAATTATCACGAGAAGGAGCAGGTTGGATAGTGATAGATTATACGACGGTTAAAATATATATTCTTGAACACTGGATGGAAGCCCTGTTGATCGGGATTTTGCTTGTCATTGCCGGGGGAGTCCATTATTACAACCGTCAGCAATTTTCAATTCGCCGGCAGTTCCTGGAACGGGTCAGCTCGGTTCCCCGGGAGGAGGGGGCGGCCCCCGAAGTTTCAGCTGCCCCCCCGGGACGGATATATGAGCGGATGCTTGTGGCTGATCCGGAAGTGGGAACATATTTGCGGAATAAGCTGCCGGTAGCCCATCGCTGGGGAGAACCCGTGAATGTGCTGGGATTAAAGATCCCATCAATATCCCTGCAACCCGGAACCGCTCATGTCGGCCCCGACGAATAGACGGGCTGTTTTTGACCTGGGAAGTAATTCTACCCGGTTTTTGCTCCTCGAGGGTTCAACCGGTGAATTTGCTCCCGACCAAATAATTGACAGAGAGATGGTGGTAACCAAGCTCGGGGAAAAAGTTGAAGAAACCGGTAAATTGAAGCTCGCGCGAATAGATAAAGTATGCAGTGTCCTGGAAAATTTTAACAGTAAAATTAAAAAACAGGGGGGGAAATGGCAGGGAGCAATAGCAACCAGCGCCTGCCGGCGGGCTGCTAACAGGGAACTGCTTTTTGAAAAAGTCGAAGCAATTACCGGTGTTAAGCCGGCGCTTATTGATGGTAAGCGGGAGGCATACCTGACTTACAGAGGGGTTAAAAAAGCACTCCCGGCCGTAGATACGGGGACAGTTATTGACGTGGGGGGCGGAAGTACAGAGGTAATCAAATTCTCTGGCTCCGGGTTGGAGTTTGCGCGCAGTTTACCGGTGGGCGTGGTGACTTTGCGTGAAAAGTATATTACCGCTGACCGGTGGCAAGCAAACTTTGAAGAACCTGTTCGCCGGGATATACAGGAAAAGCTACCGGCGGGCAACAGGTTACCGTCGCCCCTGGTTGTGGTCGGGGGGACGGGGACAACTGTTTCGGCTTACTTAAGGAAACTGGATAAATACAACCCCGGCGAAGTCCACGGGGATATAATTGGAAGGGAAGAAATGCTGGCGATGCTTGTTGATTTTGAAGGAGTTAAATTTGCTGATTTAAAAAACAAACCGATAATATCCGACGGTCGGGAGGATGTAATAGTTCCCGGTTTATTGATTATTGATGAGTTCATGCAGCTAATCGGGGCAGAATCCTTTACTGTTAGTGATCTTGGAATACTTGTGGGATTGCTTGAGGAAGTGGAAAATAATGAGTGAGTCTCCGGCTTTTCAAATTATATTATTAGTTTTCCTGGCGATAGGTTCCTTTCTCCTTCTATTGGTTCCTTTCTCTTCACACCTTGTCTACCGTTTAATTTTAATTTTGTTCCTGGGCGGCGGTGGAGTGTTTCTTTATCCTACCCTGGCTGTTATTCCGGGAATTCTTGCGATTCCGGCGGATTATATATTTCTGCTTTATAATGATGGAAGTGTAACAGCTGTTGAACCGCTGTTCTGGGCGGGATTTTTACTTATTCCTTATTTTGCTTCGCTGGGCCTGGAGAAATATAAATCCGGCCGGAAAACTGAATATGATTCCCCGGATAAAAAGAATATGAACTCCCCCGCCGGTGAAAAAAAAGACCCCCTGCCATTTCCCAAGGATAGTCCGGGAGATGAAGATCCCACCTATCGCCTGCAGAAACTGGTTACCGGTTTTTTTGAACGGGCCCAGAGATCCCTTGGTTTCAGCAACCTTTTTTATTTTCATGTCCATTCGACCAAAGCAATCCCCGGTTATTTGATAAACGGGGCCGGTAAAATTGACGAGGATATAGAATTTACGCCGGATGTTGGCCAGGGAGTGGGCTGGGTCCTGCGCCACGGGGAAAGGTTAACACTCCCGCAAAATCAGATTGATTGGCGTAACCTCCAGTATCACCGCCAACCGGTGGATTTAAAACGTATTATTATAGAACCGGTGGAACAAAAAGGAGATTTGATTGGCATTATAGC
>JBNJDC010000123.1:0-4995 GCA_051744565.1 bacterium | reverse complement strand
GGGGCTGTATGTAATGCTATAGAATCTTTTGTAAAGCCCTATGGTTTCAGTGTGGTCCGTGAATGGGCCGGTCATTTTATTGGGCACGAAATGCACCTGGAACCTCAGATACCCAACTACGGACCGGTGGACTGGGGTCCAGAATTAAAACCGGGGATGTATCTGGCAATTGAACCAATGGTTAATATTGGGGGACACAAGACCGAAGTGCTGGCGGATGGCTGGACAGTTGTAACAAAAGACGGTAGTCTTAGTGCTCACTTTGAGCATACTATAGCAGTTACCGACGATGGGCCAAAAATACTGTCGAAGAGAAAAAATGAGGTGCTGATTTAAGATGGCGGAAGATGAGGCAATAGAAGTTGAGGGTGAAGTTCAAAAGACTCTGCCCAATGCCAAATTTTATGTGGAACTGGACAACGGACACGAGGTTCTGGCCCATATTTCCGGTAAAATGCGGATGCATTATATAGAAATTCTTCCCGGTGATCGTGTTAAGGTGGAACTTTCCCCTTACGATTTAACCCGGGGACGAATAGTTTATAGATATAAATAGAAAAAGACATTTGAATTTTAAAATCATATCTGATATAATCTACAGCTTATCAGGTAGTTCTTTAGATGCAGGGAGTGGTAAAAATGAAAGTTAATGCGTCCGTAAAAAAACGATGTGAGGATTGCAAAATAATCAGGCGTGACGGTGTGGTGCGGGTTATTTGTGACTCTGATCCCCGCCATAAACAGCGCCAGGGTTAAATACAGGAGGTTTGAGTTAGATGAGAATTGGTGGAATAGATTTGCCGAACGATAAACGAATTGAGATTGCCCTGACCTATATTTATGGGATTGGTCGCTCTTCGGCAAACGATATCCTGGATAAATCCCAGGTTGATGCCGACAAGAAAACACATGAGTTGAACTCGGATGAAGTTACCCGGCTCAGAAATTTAATTGAAGCCGAGTATACAATTGAAGGTGAGTTGAGAAATCAGGTAAAACGTAACATTCAGCGGTTGAAGGATATTAACTGTTACCGGGGCGTGCGCCACCAGAAGGGTCTGCCTGTTCGTGGCCAGCGGACTCGTTCCAATGCTCGTACCCGCAAGGGTCCACGTAAAACTGTTGCCGGCAAGAGTTCTGCTCCGGCTCCAACCTGATCTGTTAGGTTATCTGTAAACTACAAATTTAATAAAGGAATCGGGATATTGTTATGGCTAAATCGGACAGCAGCGCGAAAGCGCACGGTATTGCTCATATAAAATCCACATATAACAACACAGTTATTACTATTACTGATCCTCAGGGAAACACTTTAACTACTGCATCCGGCGGTTCGCTGGGATTTTCCGGGACCCGGAAAGGGACTCCCTACGCGGCACAGCTTGCTGCCGAGGAATGCGGCGAAAAAGCCCAGGATAAGGGAATTGATTCCCTGGAAGTTAAAGTGAAAGGTCCCGGCTCCGGCCGTGAGGCCGCGGTAAGGGCTTTTGAGTCCCTGGGAATTGAAATCACCAATATTAAAGATGTAACCCCCAAGCCGCACAACGGCTGTAAACCTAAGAAGAGACGCCGGTTGTGAAGCGGTTTGGTATTAATCAGCAAATTGAGCGAGGTAGTTAGTTATGGCTAGATACAGGGGACCAGTCTGCCGGCGCTGTCGGCGGGAACGAGAGAAATTATTTTTGAAGGGGGAGCGCTGTCACACTTCCAAGTGTGCAATTGAAAACCGTAATTATCCCCCGGGAGAACGAACTTTTGGTTACCGGAGACAATCGGAATACGGTCGTCAGCTCCGGGAAAAACAAAAAATGAAAAGAGCATACGGTTTACTTGAAGCCCAGTTCCGGAACCTTTTTGAAGAAGCTGAACATCTGCGTGGAATTACTGGTGAACAGCTCCTTCAGCTCCTGGAATTACGTCTGGATAATGTTGTCTATAGACTTGGGCTGGCCGGTTCGCGCCGCCAGGCCCGCCAGTTTATTGATCATGGTCATATACTGGTAAACGGGGAACGGGTGGACATTCCCTCTTACCGGGTTCAGCCCGGCGATGTGGTGGAAATCACCGAATCAATGGAGGAAAACACGGAAGTTCAAAAATATACCACTCTGGCTCGCCAGCGCGGCGTTAAAGAGTGGCTTAATCTTGAAGATGACCCGCGCGGTAAGGTTGTGCGTGAACCCGCCCGCGATGAAATTGATGATGTTGATTTTGACGAGCACCTTGTCGTTGAACTTTATTCCAAATAATCTAACAATGGATTTTATTTTTACTAACCTGACTCTGCAGGGGGTTGTGTAAATGTCCACGAATACTGACATTATGAAAAATCTTGTTACACCTAAAAATATTGATGAAATTGAAGCCAGTGACGACGGTCATTACGGCAAGTTTGCCATTGAACCGTTTGAACCCGGGTTTGGAACTACTGTGGGAAACAGTCTCCGCCGGGTGCTTCTTTCCTCGATGATGGGCACGGCGGTTACGGCTGTGCGCATGGAAGGGGCGGATGGACTGATTGAACACGAGTTTACCGGAATCAACGGTGTTCGTGAGGACGGTGTGGATATTCTGCTCAATCTTAAGGAATTGCGTCTTGACGCCGATGAGGAGCAGACGCCGCTTGAAGTCGAAGTGGAAAAATCTGGCGAGGGAACAATCACCGGTGAGGATATAGCTTCGGAAAATAACCTGGAAGTTATGAATCCCGGACTGGAAATAGCTCATCTTGATGAAGATGGTAGTCTCGGGCTCCAGCTGTTTATTGAACGGGGCCGGGGTTTTGAAGGGATAGACGAGGGAGAAAAGAAAAAAAGTCGGTCTGACGGTAAAATTCCCGTGGACGCTTTATTTTCCCCCATCCAGAAAGTTGACTACAGTGTTGAAAATACGCGTGTGGGACAGATGACGGATTATGACCGTCTGGTTTTTGAAGTTTGGACTGACGGCAGTATTGATCCGCGCGACGCAATCGGTCACGCCGGTAAAATACTTAAAGAACACTTCCAGTATTTCATTAATTTTGAAGAGACAGAACTTAAAGAAGAAGAAAAAGGACTATCTCCCGAGGAAGAAAAACTTAAAAATGTTCTTAACACGGAAGTCGATGAACTTGAGCTTTCGGTTCGTTCCAGCAATTGTCTGAAGAACGTGGGCATTGAAACACTTGGTGACCTGGTCCAGCGTACTGAAGAACAGATGCTGGAGACACGTAACTTTGGTAAAAAGTCACTGGAAGAAATCAGAGAAAAGTTGGCTGAGTTCGGTCTCAAGCTGGGAATGGAAGATGTTGATTACCTGGTTGAAAGTTCATCTTCCCCCACTGAAGAAGATGAAGAGGAGTCTGAATAATGAGACACGCAAAAAAAGAAGCAAAACTAAATCGCGATCCCACTCATCGCAAGGCTACTGTTAAGAATCTTATTCGGGCCCTTGTAAAGGAGGAACGGATTAAGACTACCCTGGCTAAAGCCAAGGCCATCCGCCCGAAGGTGGAAAAATTAATTACCCGCGCGGCGGAGGATACCGTTCATAACCGGCGCGAGGTAAAAAAGAAGATTCGTGACGATGAGCTGGTTAAGAAAATGTTTGAAGATATTGGTCCCCGTTTTGCCGATCGCCCCGGTGGTTATACTAGAATTCTGAAACTTGATCGCCGGAAAAATGACAACGCCCAGCGGGCGTTAATCGAATTTGTAGAATAAATTAGTTGACTGTGGTCTTGATTGGCTAAATTTATAATTACAGTTACCTAATCACCTGCAAAGGGAAGTCGGCCGGTTGTCATCAGTAATAACTCCGCCAGGTATTGCCTGGAAATAACCTATCGCGGGAAGAATTATTATGGGTTTCAACGCCAGGCGGATGTGCCTACTGTCCAGCAGGAACTGGAAGAGGCGCTCGCTGTTCTTTTTAAAAAAAATATAACAGTTTATGGTTCCGGGCGGACCGATCGTGGAGTTCATGCCCTCGGCCAGGTTGTTCATTTTGAACTACCGGGGGTGATTCAAATTCCTGCTAATCGCTGGGGTGAGCTTTTAAATAAATATTTACCCGCTGATATCGGGGTATTAAAAGTGAACGGGGTAGATGAAAAATTTCATGCCCGTCATTCGGCCCGGAAGCGAGTTTATAGCTATCGTTTTTGTCGAAACGGGGGTATAAATCCCTTTGCAGCTGACGCCTGGTTTTTGGACCGGGAAGGTTGGTCGCCTGATGATATTTGTCGGGTTATAGATCTGCTCTCCGGGGGAGTTCCCACTTCAGTTTTTTCCGGAAGTGGCGGCTCCAGTTACAATTCGGAAACCTGGCCCCTTGAGCTGGAGTGCAAACGGCTAAGAGAAGGGGAAATCTGGCTTCTGGTGGCCGCAGAAAGTTTTCGCTACCGGATGGTCCGCTGTCTTGCCCGCGCTTTTGGTAACATTATTGCGGGGACCTGGGAGCCGGGACATCTGGATAAAATATTAAAAAATGAAAATCGCACGGTAAAACCGGCGCCGGCCGCCGGGTGTTTTTTAACAAAAGTGTTTTATGAAGAAAAAAGAAGCTGGCTGCAAGAGAGCTGGCATAAAATTTTAAATTTCTTTGGCAGATATAATAATCAGCTCGATACTATTTGATTTTTATTTAGCCAGGTATTAACTTGAGACTTAAAACATTGAACTTGAAACTTGAAACTGAAGTCAAACAGCGACGGAGGAATATACAATGAGTCAAAAAACATACATTCCGGATCAGACGGAAGAAAAGAACTGGGTTCTATTTGATGCCAGCGGCAAGGTGCTCGGTCGACTGGCCAGCCGGGTTGCCCAGGTTATGCGGGGAAAAAATAAGCCGGAGTTTACACCGCATCTTGACTGTGGAGAGGCAGTCGTGGTTATTAACGCCGGTGAAGTAAAACTCAGCGGAAATAAGGCCAAAAATAAATATCTGCGCAGTCACAGCGGCTATATTGGTGGGTTGAAAGAAAAAAATTATGAGGAACTCCTGGAAGAA
>JBNJDC010000122.1:0-5035 GCA_051744565.1 bacterium | reverse complement strand
AGGAGAGCGAGCAAACAACCCTCAGAGACTGACGGAGGAGCGGGTCAATCCGGATCGTCAAGCTGGGGAAAATTTCCCGGGCCAATAACGACAAACCAACCGTAATGGTTATGGCTAACCATGACTCGAACGGCGGCGGGCACTTTTCTTTCCGGGGGACCTCGGACAAGATACACCTGGGCAAAATTGCCGACCAGGTCTCCAACCAGCTGGCCGAAGAGTTTGACTGTCCCGATGAAATAACCGGCGGGGGCCACGTGCTGGCCGCGGAAGTGAAAATATTCAGGGAAGATATTGCACCGGCTATCCCCTTCTCGCGCCTGATTGATCATTTGAATAAACTCTACGAGTGCGCTCTGAAAGATGATCAATTAACCGGTAAAGAAAAAGAAGAAGCAATAGAACTGGGACTTGAGTATTTGAATGAATAAATTGGGATAGACAAATTCAAGAAGTAATAAAATTTTGAATTTTTATAATTTGCCCTTCTAACCTATTTTATGAAAAATACACCTCCGGGGAGTAAATTCTACCCAGGTTTCCACGGGAAGATCTGCCTCCTTTAATCTCGCAAACGCTGTGGCCGGGTCTACATCACTCGACCAGGCGTGGGCCTGGCAGCCAGCCGAACAATCTGAAGCTCCAAATTTCTCCGGCAGAGGTTTAAAGCCAGCGATAGCTTCTAAAAACGAAGCCAGTTCACACTCCGCTTCAGCCGGCAGGTGAACGGGTAAAACTGCTCTTAAATCAGTTCGGGACTCATTTACCAGGTAATCTATATGCCAGAAGTTCGTCTGGTTTTCTTTCAAAAACCGTTTTATTCTTCCTCCCCAGCCGCCGCGGGCTCTGCCAGCATAATACAGCCAACCCGCCGGACAGTCTATATAACCCAGGCTGCCCACTTCAACCCGAACCGGCTCGGGAACGGCAACAGCCAGGCAGTAACAGGCAGCCGAAGAGTTAAAACTCACCATTGCTATCTATCAAAACTGTTACCGGCCCGTCATTATCCGCCTGGATATCCATCATGGCCCCAAACTTCCCACTGGCTACCGGTGTATGAATCTCTTTAATCTTTTTTAAAAACAATTCATATAATTCTTCGGCCCGGCCGGGAGAAGCCGCCCGATCAAAACTGGGGCGCAATCCCCGGCTCACGTCGCCATAGAGGGTAAACTGGGGAATAATTAACATACCCCCGTCCACATCGGCTACATTTTTTTCCATCCTCCCCTCTTCATCCGCAAACACGCGCAAACCACTAATCTTCTGAGCCAGGTAATCAACATCTTCTTTGCCATCTCCGTCGCCCACCCCCAGAAAAACAAGCAGCCCCCGGTCTATACTCCCTGAGTTTTCTTCTCCCACCCGACAAACAGCTCTATGAACACGCTGAACAACCACGCGCATTATTCACACCTCTTGTATGATCGTTTATATTCTGAATTCATTCTTCGGAAGTTTGTTCCTTTTTATATTTCAAATAATAAACCAGCCAGCTCAGCCCAACAAGACCCGCTAGCCCCAGCAGGACCTGTGTCGTTATATCTCCAATTTTAACGACCAGGGCCAGGGCGGAAGTGATTCGGGGACCAAACGTATAAGCAATGATGTAAACTACCGGCATACTTATCAATCCGGCCGCCGAATCATATTTCAAAAAATCAAACAATCTCATTTTTAACATCCCGGCGGTAAAAAAAGCAGGAAACCTAATCCCCGGCGCCTGGCGCGCAACCAGGAGGGCCCGGGGACCATAGCGACGATAATAATACTGGGCCTGGGCCAGCCGTTTCCGACTGACAATCCATTTCATAATCCAGGTCCCCAAAAACCAGCGACCGGTATAACGACCGAGAAAATATGTCACAAGATCCCCGGCAATAACTCCCGAGTAACACACAAAAAATGTAAACCAGAAATCCATCCGGCCGGTAGCAACCATGTAACCGCTTATGACAATAGTAACCTCTTCCGGCAGGGGGACTCCCAATCCGGCCACAGTTAGAGCTGCAAACACGGCCAGATAACGGTATTCAATAACTAAGGGTAAAATAAACTTCAAATACTCTATCACTTTTATTTAACCTTCTTTGTCAGTTTAGGAAATTAATTTACCGCTCCCTGTGGCGTATTTTCCCTCACAGTTCCTCGTTCAATGCTTCCTGGCCCCGGTTTAATGCGTCCACAAATCCGTTGAACTGGTCCACTTCCAGCGTGAAGTGAACAAAATTATACTGGACAACCACCGCTTCTTCAGCCGGATCGAACCAGACCGAAACATAATCGCCATCTACATCCTCAAACTCAGCCAGATTTACAATAGACATCATAATACCTCCTGTTATTAGTGTAAAAGTTAGAAAGTTGTAAGTGTGAAAGTAAATTCGCTCAAAATCGTGCTTTTTTATAGCCGCATTTAAATTTAATGCGTAAATTTATCTTATTTTTACGGTTTATTCCAGTATCCCATCTTGAATTAATCCGAACTGCTTCCGAAGTTCGCCAAATTTTAGGATATTGTTTCCTATTTTTGGGCCATACGATACAATAATACACTTATAGTCAAATTCACAATTTAAACTGTTCAAGGAGGCAGCTAATGGCAACCGAAGCCGAAGTTAAGGACCAACTTAGAGAATGTTACGATCCTCACATTCCAGTTAACGTGCTGGATTTGGGATTAATTTACGGGGTTGAAATTGAGGATTCTAATGTGGAAATCAAAATGACACTAACCACTCCCAACTGCCCCATGGCCGGCCAGTTAACCGAGCAGGCCCGCCAGCAGGTTCTGGAGCTGGATGATGTGGACGAAGTCGAGGTGGATCTTGTTTTTGAGCCGCCGTGGTCCAAAGATATGATTACTGAAGAAGGTCAAGCTCAACTTGACGAACTGGGGTATATGTAAAAAACTGCTGCCAAAAACCCTCTGCAGCTCAGTTAACTGCGGGAGACACTATAAATGAATGTTTTAGAATCAGTTGAAGCAGTTGGTAAATATTTTCGCAAAAAAATCGAAGCCCTGGGTAAATTCGGTATTTTCCTGGGGAAAATTATGAAAATTGCCGTTGCCCCTCCGGTAAAACTGCGCCGGATTATAGATAGAATTCATTCGATCGGCAGTACTTCGATTGGCCTGATTTTCCTGATCAGCTCATTTACCGGGGCCGTGCTTGGCCTGCAGATACATTATCAGCTTATCCAGTTTGGAGCCGCAGCCCGGACGGGAACCGTTGTTTCTCTTTCCCTGATCCGGGAGCTTGGTCCGGTTGTCTGTGCCCTGATGGTTGCCGGCCGGGCAGGAACGGCTATTGCTTCCGAACTTGGTGTTATGCGAATTTCCGAACAGTTTGACGCCCTGACAATCATGGGGCTTAATCCCTTCCGTTACTTTATTGTCCCCATATTCGTAGCAATGATACTTTCCGTCTTTTTGCTCACCGGGATTTTTAACCTGGTGGGGATTTTGGGCGGTTATGTTGTTACTGGCGGACTGTTGAATCTATCGAGTGGCGCCTACTTTGGCGGAATAGAAGATTTTGTAACGATGTGGGATATAATCAATGGCCTGGTTAAAGCCCTGGTTTTTGGAGGTATTATTTCCTGGGTAAGCTGTTATAAAGGCTATTACTGCAAACACGGGGCGGAGGGCGTGGGCCAGGCGTCAACAGAAACCATGGTTCACTCCAGCATTCTGATCCTGGTGGCCGATTATATTATGACTTCCCTGATGTTTACCGGTTAGGAGTTTATAAGGATGATTGAAGTAAAAGATCTACACAAATCCCTGGGCGATGAAAAGGTTCTGGAGGGAATTAACCTTTCAATAAACAGGGGAGAACTTTTTGCCCTTCTCGGCGGCAGCGGGGCCGGCAAATCCGTCCTGATCAAAAATATTGTGGGCCTCATGAAACCCGACCGGGGAGAAGTATTAATTAAGAACCAGGATATTCATAAAACAACCGGAAAAAAACTTGAAGAACTTCGCCGGTCAATTGGGATGCTGTTTCAGGGGGGAGCTCTGTTTGATTCAATGACCGTCTATGAGAACCTGGCCTTTCCCCTGCGCGAAAAAACCAACCTATCTAAAGATGAAATCTCGCAAAAAATAAAGCGCCAGTTAAACCGGGTGGAACTTCCCGGAAGCGAACAGAAATACCCGGCCGAATTGAGCGGTGGGATGAAAAAAAGGGTTGCCCTGGCCCGTTGTCTTATCCTGGAACCGGAAATAATATTTTTTGATGAACCGACAACCGGACTTGACCCATTGATCAGTAACGCCATCCTCCGTTTGATATATAATATACACAGGGAACTGGAAATAACCGCAATAATTATCACCCATGACCTGGATAAAATTTTTCCAATAGTGCAAAAAACAGCCCTTATTCACGAGGGTAAAATTCTTGACTGTCAATCCCCGGAAGAATTTATGAAGTCCGAACAACCGGTTATCAAAGAATTTGTGACCGAAGCAACCCGGGGACCTCTGGAGGCGATTAATAATGCGTAAAGTTGATTTTTCCGTTGGACTTTTTATTATAGTGGGCGTGGCCGTGCTGGGCTACATTTCGTGCAGGCAATCAAAAAAGACCGTAGCCGCCCAGGACAAAAGTTGCCCCGGTAATTGCCAGAGCCAGCAGCACAGGACTGGCGCCGGCCGAAAAACATTCGGAAAGACTCAGAAAGAGCAGCAACCCGCTCAGTTTTAGTCTTTACCCTCGTCATATCCTTCCTCAAAGTCATCTGCACCCTTTTCTACCTCTTTAGCCCCTTTTCCGGTCCATTCACCCATTTGCCTGCACCCTGAAAAACTGGCCAAAGCCAAAATTCCAACCAGAATCAATATAAGAAGTTTCTGTCTCATGTGTCTTTCTCCCTGTATAATACTGTTGTTTTTTTAACCAGGCAAAAAGCCTGCTTCACTGTCAACCCTCTGCTATTTTTCTCTTTATAATACAAATCCACTATCACTCTGGCGATTTCACCGATAATAACCGCAAGGCACCCACATGGTCGGTTGTCCGGTTAT
>JBNJDC010000121.1:0-5087 GCA_051744565.1 bacterium | reverse complement strand
ATCCTTCTTCCGTGTAGGGGAAGGAAGGAATCTCTTCTTCATTGAGGTGACTGTCCAATTTTTCAGCAACGTTTTTCCCGGCTGCCGAAGCCTCAACCACGGTGGTTGGCCCTTCAATACAGTCCCCGGCGTGGAAGACATCGGGGTGATCCACCTCGTCGTATTCGGGCTGGGCTCCGATCGCAAATATAACCTCGTCAATATCCCGACGAGAAGCTTCAGTATCTTCTATAGGTTCGAGGGCGTCCAGGCTAAACTCTTCAGAATTTAATTTAAGTTTACTGGTCTTAACCCCCGCTATTTCAGATTTTTCCTCTAAAATTTCTTCCACCTGGACCCGGCAGTTAACATCAATACCGGTCCGGGTTAAGTGACTCATCTCCCTGTCGGTTAGAGGCATTTCCTTGAGGTTTTCCAGGACAAACATTTCCACCCGGCCGGCGTTTTCCTGCTGGGCGACAACTGCGCAGTCAAAGGCGGTTGCTCCCCCGCCAATTACGGCAACCTGCTTGTCCTCCAGGTCGTAATTCTCCGGATTTTCCAGGTAATCCAGACCAGGAATACCTTTTTCTTCGCCGGGAATTCCGGGGAGAAGAGGTTCCCAGAGACCGACGGTAACAATTGCCCCGTCGTAGTCGCCATTTTCCACCAGCTCCTCGGGATTTTCAATTTCTTTATTAATTTCAAGCTCGAGATTATCAATTTCCAGGGACCATTCGATATCCGTGCGCAGAACCTGTTTATCAAGCCGGAAATCAGGAATTATATTACAGGCCCCGCCCGGTTTGTTGTCTTTTTCAAAAATATCTACGGTGTAACCTTCCTGGGCAAGCATTGCTCCGGCGGCAAGTCCGGCCGGACCTCCGCCAACCACGGCAACTTTCATGCCGTTGGGTTCGGCCTGTTCAAGCTCGGGCATTTTGCCCATCCGTTTTGCTTTTTCAACGACAGTGGCCTGAATTGGCGGGATCTGGATCGGTTCATCAAATTCGTTGTGAACACATTTGTCCATGCAGAATTTATCCGGACAGGTCTGTCCACAGATTCCCCCAAGGGGATTCAGGGTCATAATTCTGGCAGCGGAACGTTTAATATCGGAAGGTTGGTGAACTTCAGCGGCTCGAATAAAATCAGCCGGGGAACAGTTTACCGGGCAGCCGTCCCGGCAGGGTTTCTCCTCGCAGAAGTTACAGCGCTCAAATTCCTCTTCCATCTGGGCGTCGGTTAAAAACAGGTTGGTATGATAGATTGAATCGCCTTTGTCACCGGGAACAGGTTCCCGTTCTTTATTTACCTCGGGTACTCCCTCGGTTTCCTCATACTCTGGTGCTTCGGCGATATTGTGCAGTCCGTATTTTTTCTTATCTACACTCACAACAAATGCCTCCTTGTGGGAATTTTAATTATTTTTTATCTTTGAGCATTATAACCCAATTAGCTGTTATTTCTCAAGAGAACTTACGGTAAAAATAGAAAATGGTTAACTTATTCCGGTAATCGTTTATCCTATATACACTTTAATTACGGGGAGAAACTGTTTCTTGTTCCTGGTTACTTGTTCCTGGTTTAAAAAATTCAGTTCAGGTTATCTTGCTCGCTTTTAGCTTTAAACTTCAAGCTTTTGGCTGCTTTTACGGTGATTGTGCCTTGGAAAAAATTAGAGTTGTTACTAATTCTGATCTTGATGCTATCGTTTCGGCTGTTCTTCTGAAGCAGGTGGAACCGGTGGGAGCGGTTAAATTTGTTCCTCACGAAGACATTCGCTCGGGAAAATTCAAAGTATCCGAGGTGGATGTGGTTGTCAATTTGCCCCATATACCCGGTTGTAGGAGCTGGTTTGATCACCATGCCAGTAATGAGGCGCCCGATGAATTTTCCGGGCTCTACGATCCGCAGGCTCCCAGTGCCGCGCGTGTAATTTACAATCATTACACCCGTCGCCGGGAGAAAGAAGTTTTTACTCAATTTGAACAACTGCTGACGGAGACAGATCGGGTGGACAGTGCAGATTTTAAACCGGAGGATATAGAAAAGCCGGAGGGAGCTGTCCTTCTCAGTTTTATTATTAATTCGGATCCTTTAAATGAACATTCGGTTGCAGAAAATAATCTGATGATTTCTCTGCTGGAAGAAGGGGGGGCGCAACGGGTGCTTTCCCATCCGGTTTTTATTCCCCGGGTAAAAAAATTCAGGAAAAATTTAGCCCGGGCCAAAGAACGTCTCTCCGGCTGTTTGAAGGGGGAAGACGGGCTGCTTATTCTTGATTTTCGCGGGCTTTCGGAAGAAGATAAAGAAATTTGTAATAACAAATTTTTACCCTTTGTCCTCTATCCGCAGGCTCATACCCTCTTGCGAATCAAGCAGTTAAACGAGGAGAAGGTCAGGTTAAACCTGGGTTTTAATATGTTTAGAGACGATACAGAACCTCCCGTTCATTACGGGCATCTGCTGGCTGAATATGGCGGTGGCGGTCATGAACGGGCCGCCGGTTGTGCTATTTCCAAAAAAGAATTTGGCAGGTCTTTAGAAGAAATTAAGTCCAGACTTATTTAACGGAGGCGGTTGGTTTGTATTCCTATGTAAAAGGAGAACTTGTTGAAAAAGGCCGTGATCGGGTGGTTGTTGAGACCGCCGGCGGCGTTGGTTTTGAACTGCATATTGTGGAAAGTGAGCGGCCCGAACTGCCTCAAACCGGACAGGAAGTGCGCATGTTCTCCCATCTTTATGTTCGGGAGGATAAAATGCGTCTTTACGGTTTTGTAAACAGGTCAACCCGCGATTTTTTCCGTAAACTCCTGCCCCAGAAGGGAATCGGACCAAGCATGGCTGTAAATATACTCTCGGGAATGGGACCCGATAAATTTCGCCGTGCGATTCACAACCAGGATGTCGAAGCTTTGCAGGAGATTCACGGGGTTGGTAAAAAGACGGCCCGGCGGTTGATTGTGGAGATGGCTGAAAAGCTGCCCCTGGAGCCGGGAAGTGAATCTCAGGAAGAGGACCCGGTCGTGGAGGAAGCAATTGAAGCACTTATGGGCCTTGGGTTTGGTAAGGAAGAAGCGGACAGTGCCGTGCGGAAAACAGCCAGCGGCGCTGAATATTCAAACGTGGAGGAGCTTATCCAGGCAACTTTTTCCCGCCTGGAAAATTAATGAAAAATAAGTGGAAGGAAACGATAGCTGCACTTTCCGGGAACAATTCCCGGGTGGACGGGGAACAGGTTATTTATTATGAGGACCGGGAAAAACTGGAAATTACTCTCCAGGAAAAAATTATTGATGAAATAAATTGTTCCCGCGACCGGGGAGTGGGCATTTCCGGAATTGACAGGGAAAAAACCGAACACTACTGTTTTTCCACGCCCGCCGAACTGCAAAAAGAGTTTAACCCGGGACCTGCCGGTGAATTTGAATTAAAAAGTAAAAATAAAGTGGGGATGGAAATAAAAAAACAGCCTGATTTTCAGCCTTCTGCGGAAAAAATTGAAAAATTAAGAGAAGCCGATCGGAGCGCCCGGCAGGTGGATGAGAAAATAAACCGGGTAAAAATCAACTACCGGGAAAGAAAAAGAGATCTAACCATTTATTTGCCCGGTAATAATCCCGTTAATGAGGAGAGGATTTATACCAGTCTGCGGGTTACCGCCGTCGGCGTGGCTGAAGGTCGCCGGGAGCGAGGTTTTGCCAGCGCGGCCGGGTATTGTGGCCAGGAGCTGCTGGCGGAAAATCCTCCGGAAGAACTGGCCAGGAAAGCGGCCGAGCGAGCGCTAATTTCATTGGAAGCCCGGCCGGTGAAGGCGGGAACTAATACGGTGGTTATTGCGCCGGGGTTCGGGGGGACAATTTTTCACGAAGCCTGCGGGCACGGTTTTGAAGCCGACCACATTTATGAGGATGCTTCGGTTTACCGGGGGAAAATGGGGGAGGAGGTAGCTTCAGAACTGGTAAATTTTGTTGATGACGGGTCAATAAACAATTTAAACGGTTCTTTTGCCGTGGACGACGAGGGAGAAAAATCTCGCCGGAATTTCCTGATAAAGGACGGAATTATGGAAGGGATGATGGCCGATAAAAAATACGGCAGTTTGCTGGGGGTTGGTTCAACGGGAAACGGTCGCCGGGAATCGTTTCGGGAACCGGCTCTGCCCCGGATGTCCAACACTTATATTGAATCCGGTTCGGCGGATCCCGGGGATATAATTGAGTCCACCGGCGACGGGATTTATGCCGCTCATATCGGCGGCGGGCAGGTGGATCCGGCCAGTGGCGATTTTATTTTTTCGGCTGACGAAGCCTACAGGATTGAGAACGGAAAAATTACTGCACCGGTTCGTGACGTTGCCCTGGTGGGCAACGGGCCGGAGATACTTCACCGTGTTGATGCCGTGGGCAGCGACCTGGAGTTTGCTCCCGGAAGCTGCGGAAAAGGCCAGTGGGTTCCCGTTAGTGTTGGCCAGCCCACGCTCAGGGTCCGGGATCTGCGAGTGGGGGGGAAAAGCTGATGGATAATTTTGAAAAAATAGCCGGGAAATGTGCGAGCCGGATTAAGGATAAGAACGAGTTTTTTGGGCAAAAAATTATTTCCCGGGAAGTTGAATGGAATAAAGAACAGCAGAAATTAAAACAGATCCGGCGGGATTCCGGTGGTGCTCTGCGCGTTCATAATGGAAATAAAATGGGATTTGTCCGCGCGGGCCAGGAGCGGCTTTCACCGGCTTATCTTACCGACCAGGTTGAGAAGAGCCTGAAATTTATTGGAGAAGAACCGGCCACCGGTTTCTGTGAGCTTACTGCTGATGAACCGCGAAAAAAATATAAAGATCCGACAATAGAGTCGGAGTTTAAAACCCGTCTGGGAAGGATAGAAGATATCATTGCTTCCCACCTGAAGGAAAGTGATCATCAATCCTTGCAGGTTTCGTATTCTGAAAATTTAAACGAAAAACAGATATACCGGGAAGGCGAGCTAAAAACTGCCGAAAGCCGGACAGGCTTTAATTTTTCCGCCTGGGCGGTCCTTGCCGGTGATGATTCGGTTCAATCCGGCTTTAGCCGGCGCAGTTTCACCGAATTTAATGAACTTGATTT